>JANNVG010000220.1:0-11488 GCA_031414395.1 Fimbriiglobus sp. | reverse complement strand
GCCTCGCTCCGGCGACCCACGCGGGTATCTACACCGTGGGTCGCCGGAGCGAGGCGCTCCGTCAGACCCACCCTACGGGGTCGGCGGCTCGGCCGGCTTTTGTCCGGCCACGCTCTTCACCCACTCCAGGTCGCCGCGCTTCCACAGGTAGGCGAACCCGACGAGCAGGATGCCGAAGAACACCAGCAGCTCGAAGAACGCGAACTGGGCGAACTCCATTGAGGTCTGGCTGGCACCCGGCCGGGTGTGCTCGCCGAACACCACCGCCCACGGGAAGAAGAAGGCGATCTCCACGTCGAAGATGACGAACAGCAGGGCGACCACATAGAACCGCAAATCGAACTGGATCCACGCCGTGCCGACCGGCTTCTCGCCGCACTCGTAGATTTCGCCCTTCTCCGGGCTGGGGCGGTTCGGCCGGATGAGTTTGCCGAGCAGCAGGTTCCCCAACAGGAACACTGCACCCACTGAGACGAACACGGCGATTGTGGCAACTAGTGCAGTCATGGGCGGTTGGTCTCAAGGGTCAATTCAAACAGAACACGGATGACAAGGAACGAAGCAGGGATGAAGAGGATCCGAATGAAACCAGATTTGTTCTGATCCTCTTCATCCCTGCCTTCATCCTCTTCATCCGTGTCCCGCTGATGTCGTCTCGGTCTGGGTACTGCTCGCTTTCGTCCAGACAGGGAGGGAGACCCTTTTCGACTGGTGAACCGCCGTCGGGTTCAGGGTGTCTTGCCCCCAGGCCACTTCGAGCGGCAGCTTGGCGTAATCGACCACGCAGCCGTCCCGCGTGTAGCAACTGATGTCGTAGGTGCTGCCCATGTAGATGCAGTCGGCCGGGCACGGGTCCACGCACAGGGCGCAGAACATGCACTTGGTGTAGTCGATGCTGAACCCGGTGACGACGAACCCCTTGGCCGGCGGGGCCGCCTTCTCCTTGTCGATGTAGATGCAGTCCACCGGGCAGGCGCGGGCGCACTTGTCGCACCCGATGCAGGCGGTCAGGTCGAAGCGGTGAAAGCCACGATAGCGGGGCCGCAGCGGCACCGGCTTTTCGGGGTAGGCGAAACGCTCGGTGAACGCCCGCCGGCGGAACGTCTGCACGAAGTGGGCGAGGGTGACGAACATGCCGCGGCTGATGGTGTTGACCGCCAGCCACACGTTGCGGAACCACGACAGCATGGGGCACCTCCGACAGGCATCCTATTGGAACCGGGAACGCAGTGACCGGGTGTGTTGTTGTTCACCCGGTCACTGCGTTCCCGGTTCCAGTAAAACAGTACGTTCCCACCATCCCACGGACCCCACGCCCATGGCCGAGAAGATCACCGCCCGCGCCAAGAACTACCCCGACTGGTACCTGAACGTGGTGAAGGAGGCGGGGCTGGCCGACAACTCCGGCGTGAAGGGGTGCATGGTCATCAAGCCGACCGGGTACGCCATCTGGGAGAAGATGCAGCGCGGCCTCGACCGCATGTTCAAAGACACCGGGCACGTCAACGCCTACTTCCCGCTCTTCATCCCGATGAGCTACCTGGCGAAAGAGGAGGAGATGGCGGAGGGCTTCGCCAAAGAGTGCGCGGTGGTGACGCACTACCGCCTGAAGGCGGAGAAGGGGAAGCCGCTGCACGTCGATCCGACGGCCGAACTGGAAGAGCCGCTGATCATCCGGCCGACCTCCGAGACCATCATCTGGCGGACCTACAAGGACTGGATTCAGAGCTACACCGACCTGCCGCTGCTCATCAACCAGTGGTGCAACGTGGTGCGGTGGGAGATGAAGACCCGACTGTTCCTCCGCACCGCCGAGTTCCTGTGGCAGGAGGGGCACACCGCCCACGCCACCGCGAAAGAAGCCGAAGAAGAAACGCTCCGCATGGTACATGTCTACCGCACGTTCGCCGAGGAGTTCATGGCCATGCCAGTGCTGGTCGGGCCGAAGACCGACGGGCAGAAGTTCCCCGGTGCCATTTACACGCTGTGCATCGAAGCGATGATGCAGGACGGCAAGGCGCTGCAAGCGGGCACGTCGCACTTCCTCGGGCAGAACTTCGCCAAGGCGTTCGACGTGAAGTTCACCACCGCGGACAACAAGAAGGAGTTCGCGTGGGCGACGAGCTGGGGCGTGAGCACGCGGTTGATCGGCGGGCTGATCATGACGCACAGCGACGACAACGGGCTGGTCATCCCGCCGCGGTTGGCCCCCACGCACGTCGTCATCTGCCCGCTCGGGCGGAACGAAGCGGAGCGTGCCCCGTGCCTCGCCGCCGCCGAGAAGCTGGCCGCCGAGCTTCGTGAGTTGCCCCGCAACGAGTTCTTCGGGTACGAGCCGATCAGCGTGAAGATCGACAACGACATGAAGAACGCCCCCGGCTACCGCTTCGCCGAGTACGAACTGCGGGGCGTGCCGGTGCGGGTGGAGATCGGGCCGAAGGACATGGAGAAGTCGGCGTGCGTGGTCGCCCGCCGCGACGTGCCGGGCAAGGAAGGGAAGACGATGGGCGTGCCCATCGGCCGGGCCGCGGCGCACATCGACGGGCTGCTCCGCGACATCCAGAAGGCGCTCTTCGACCGGGCGAAGAAGATGCGGGACAGCCGCACCGTGACGGCGAACACGCTCGACGAGTTCAAGCAACTGTTCCCGGTGAACCCCGAAGGCGAGGACATCGGCATTGGCATCGACACGCTGAAGTTCGTGTACGCCCACTGGGACGGCACCCGCGAGACGGAAGACCGCGTGCAGCAGGAGTTCAAGGCGACCATCCGGTGCATCCCGTTCGACGGCCCGGCGGAGAGCGGCACGTGCATCTTCAGCGGCAAGCCGAGCGCGAAGCGGGTGGTGTTCGCGCGGGCGTATTGAGTGGGTTCTTCTTCTCGGCGAGCGACCGCGAGCCGGGCGCCAGGCGCGCTGCCGCTCGCCGCGAAGAGAGGGTTTCCCATGCGAATCCTCACCGGCCGTAGGTTCCGCACCGAGAGGTTGCTCTTCTCACCCGACGGCCGGTATCTCTCGTCCGTCGTCCTCCGGCGGTCGCCTTACACCTATCTGGCTCAGGTCTGGGAAACGACCGGCGACACCAGCCCGCGGCACACCGTGGACGAGAACACGGCGGTTGTCTCGTTCCGTCCAGACAGCCGCCACCTGCTACTCCATGCCGCCGAACGGTGGCTGAGTCTCGATCTGGTGACGGGAGAGGTGTCACCGGAAATGGAACTCATGGCTTTGAAGCCGACGGCGGTGTCGCCGGACGGCGTCTGGGCGGTGTTCGCGAACAGGGACGAGGAAGAGGGTACGTTGCGTCTGAAGGTCGCCCGGTGGATGGGAGATGGTTGGCGTGAGGTTTGGACCCAGACGCTACGGGGAACAACCTACGACGAATACGGGAACGCCCCTGCCGATCAGTGGGACGGGTTTTCGACGTGGTATCTGACCTCGAACGGCACCCGAATCGTTATCGTCTCCACCCCGGGTGATGAATACGGGCAGTTCGGCGAGTCGGTTCATCGGGTGCTGGACACCGCGACCGGAACCGAGGTGTTCGAATGGCTAGGAGATCTGCCGGTCTACACGTTACCTGTGCGAATCGGCCCTCACGAACACTTGGTGTACCTCTACCGGCGAGAACTGTACGTCATCCCCACCCAAGTCCCGAACACCGCTCCGATCACCCGCACCAATACCTCCCGCAAGCACTTCACCGCTGCGGCGTTCTCGCCGGACGGCCGACTGCTCGCCACCACCAGCAACGACACTACCGTCACCATGTGGGACACGGCCACCTGGCAACCCATCCGGCAATACGGCTGGGAGATCGGCAAGCTGCGGGCGGTGGCGTTCGCCCCGGACGGCCTGACGTGCGCCGCCGGCAGCGACACCGGCAAGGTGGTGCTGTTCGACGTGGACGGGTGACGGCTGGCGTTCGCGCGGGCGGAGTGATACCGTGGGGATAGCCCCGGAGGGTTCCGCATGGCGAGGAGCGAAATCATGGGCCGCGTGACCGTTTCCGCGAAGGTGGAGAACGCCCTGGACAGCGCGCGGGCGCGGGCGGGTGAGATCCCGCCCGACGCCGTTCGCACCATCCAGATCACCGACGCCCTGGTGGACACCGGGGCCTCGACGCTGGGGTTGCCGAAGGCCATGCTCCGTCAACTCGGCTTCGACACCCCGATCAGCAAGAAGCGGAGCCGCAACACCACCGGCATCTATGAGGTGGGCCTCTACGGTCCGATTCGGCTGTGGATCTTCGACCGCGACATGACCCTCGACGCGATGGAGGTGAGCGACGAGTGCCCGGTGCTCATCGGGCAAATCCCGCTCGAACACATGCAGTTGGTGGTGGACATGGCGAACCACAAGATCGAGAAGAGCCGGGCGAACGGTGGGGAGTGGGTGCTCGACATGTTCTGACCGGGGGAGTGCCGTGAGCAAGCCGTTCGACATCACCCTGAAGCAGTTGCTCGCCGACTTCGCCGCCGACTGGGTGGGCTGGCTCGCCCCGCGAGTGGGCCTGCCGCCGACCGTCGGAGTGGAACCGCTCGACGTGGACTTGTCCACCGTGCAACTCGCCGCCGACAAGGTGTTCCGCCTTCGCCCGCCGGCCGAAGGGCTGCTGCACATCGAGCCGCAGGCGAGTTGGGACGGCACCCTGGGCGAGCGGCTGCACCTGTACAATTCGCTGCTCGACGACCGATACGGCGGGCCGGTCTACTCGGTCGCGCTGCTCCTTCGGAGAGAGGCGAACGCCACGGCCGTGACGGGCACACTGGTCCGCACCTACCCCACCGGCCGCGAGTACCTGCGGTTCACCTACGAGGTGGTGCGGGTGTGGGAGTTGCCGGCCGAACCGCTCATGACCGGCGGGATCGGCGCGCTGCCGCTGGCACTCCTGACGGACGAGGCGAGCGGGCGGCTGGGTGAATTGGTGGACCGCATGGACGCGAGGATGCGGGCGGAGAACGTGCCCGACCCGGTTCGCGTGCTGGTTCACACTTCCGGTATGCTGCTGCTCGGCCTGCGGTATGATGACGTAACGATTCACAACGCCTACTTGAGGGCACGCGGCATGAAGGAGTCCACCTCGTACCAGATGATTCTGCGGGAAGGCGCAGCCGAAGCCCGCCAGGAAGCTCTGCTCGACATCCTCCGCGAGCGGTTCGGGGTGGTGCCGCCGGACGTGGAGCAACGCATTCGGAACACGACCGACGCCACACATTTGCGGGATGCCATCCGACAGGCGATCAAAATGGCGAACCTCGCTGACTTGCAACTCTGACCCGCTCGCGGGGCGAGTGGACCACGTCACACCGCCACTCTTCGCCCCACGCCCTCCGGGTACGGGTACTCCATGTGCTTGGCGGTGGCGCGGGCCACCGGCTCGCCGAGCAGCTTCGCCACCAGTAGCAGCGCCAAGTCAATCCCCGCCGAGATGCCCGCCGACGTGAGCACGTTACCCGCCTCCACTACCTGCCGCTCGCGGTCCACGCTCACGTCTGGGTAGGTGTTCGCCATGCGGTCTAGGCTCCGCCAGTGCGTCGTCGCCGGCTTGCCTTTTAACACGCCCGCCTCGGCCAGCACGAACGACCCGGTACACACGGATGTGATCCACTTCGCCCCCGCCGCCTGCCGCTTCACCCACGCCACCAGTGCCGGGTTGCTCACCTGCTCGCGCGTGCCCCACCCGCCCGGCACCACCAGCACATCCAGCGGCGGGCAGGTGACGAAGTCGTAGTCCGGCAGCACCCGCAGTCCGCCGGTACACGTCACCGGCGAAAGCGTCTCGGCCACCAGCTTCACCTCGAACGGGCACGGGTCGGCCCGCTCGCGGGGTTCCTTTAACCGAGTGACGCTGAACACCTCGAACGGCCCGCCGAAGTCGAGCACTTCCACGTCCGGGAAGATCAGAATGCCGATGCTGGTCATGGTCGCCCCTGGAGTCGTTGACCGCCGCGACGGCGGTGAGTGAGTGAACTGCGTGGCCGGCTTCGCACCACGCCCCCTTTCTTTCCGCGCCCCGCCCGCGTACACTTCCACACGCCGGGGGCGAAATGGTTTCGACCGGGCAAAGTGATCTGCCGTGTCGCGTGCCGTGGTTGATCGGTTGGCCACGTAAAAAGCCGTTCACAAATTATGTGCTGAAACTCAGTACTCCCTGGCGGCCTAACTAGTCACCAGCCGTTTGCGATCCTCCCGCCTGAGAGGAACGCATTCGGACGCAATTCAGGCTCGCGGACGCTCGAGGGCCGGGCAACCGGCTCGCTTCGGGGGCGGCGTTCGCTAAACACCTGACCGATAGCGACTTCTGGACTCCGCGTGTTGGGGCCGGGGGGAGCGAACGCGGGGCAGCCGCAAGGTGTGCCCCGAGCCTAAGCACGCTACGCACGTAGAAGCCGACAGGTTGTTGCCTCGGGACGCGGGTTCGATTCCCGCCGCCTCCAATGTTCCTTTGTGCAGTGTACTGACAGACAGTGACAGGGAGTGTCTGCCGCCCTGTTTTTCAGGGGTTTCGCTCGGGTCGGTCGGCGTCAGACACTCACCGTCAGTGCCTGACCGCAGCGCTTTTCGCAGCGCGTCCGCAGCGCTTTTCACAGCGCCCGGTTGCCACGACTTGGCCGCGTCGAACGCCGTGTCGGTCGGATCGACGTAGTGCCGCAGCGCCACCGACGGCGTGTTGCCCAGCCACTTCGCCACCACCGCGAGCGGGAACGATTGGGCCAGATCGCTTTCGCACGACGCCCGCAGCGAATGCCAGATGCGGGGCCACGCCTCGACCCCCGCCTTGCGGATGCACTTCCCGAACGTCGTCCGCAGGTTGCACCCGTTCAACCCCCGCTCGCCCGTCGCCCGTCGGCGGAAGTCCTCGGGGAAGATGAACACGTCGCCTTCCGCCGCCGTGTCGAAGGCGGCTTCGAGGTGCGGCTTGAGCAGCGGGAACAGCGGGATGATCCGGTGCGGCTTCCCCTGCCCCTCGGTCTTCGGTGACGGCACCGTCAGCCGCTCCCGCTCCCAATCGACATCGCCCCACGTCAGGGCGAACGGTTCGGACGGCACCCGCAGCCCGGCGTAGCGGGCGAGCGCCACCAGCAGCCGCCACCACACGTTCGGCATGTGGTCGATCACCCGCTGAATGTCCCCCACCCGCACGTAGGCGCGCCGCTCGGACGGGTCGCCCTGCCGGGTCTTGACGTGCTTGAACGGGTTCTTGTCGAGGTGCCCCAGCCGCATCGCGTCTTCGATCATCCCCTTCGCATGGGTCAACCGCTTGTGGACCGTCGTCGCCCGGTACGGCTTGTCCCGCATGTGGTCGCGGAACCGCTCGCCGTCGGCGTGGGTCAGGGCATCCAGCCGCTTGTCGCCGAGCAGGATGGTGAGCGCCGTCACCGTCTGCCCCCATGCGATCATCGACGTGGGTTTGAACCCGGCCGCCTTCTTGCCGTCCAGCCAGCCGGCCAGGAACGCGCCGAACGTCAGCCGGCGGTCGGCTTCCACCAGCCCGGCCTTCGCCAGCCGCTCCCGCAGCACCGGCCCGACACCGGCCAGCCACGCCAGCGTTTCCTTCGGCGGTTGCTGCCCCGTCTGGTGGGCGGTGTTCAGGTACTCGACGTGCCGGCAGATGGCTTCCGCGTTGCGGTCGCTCACCTTGCCGATTCGCACCGTTACCCGCTTCTTGTCGGCGGTGTAGAACTGGATGCTGAACGTGCCGTTCTTCTTGTTCTTGCTGAGCGATGCCACGGTGTACGCCTCGGTGAGAAGGGCGAGTGCCGGCGGGAGCTTCTCACGACTCCACACCGGCACCGGCCCGAAGGCACCCGGATCATACCGGGCGTCAGGGTGAAGGACAACCGGCAACTGGTTGCCGGTTGAATGATGACTTGCGACGTGCTTCTGGTTCCCGCCGAACCGCCCATGCGGTTCGGCCTTCTGGTCCCTTCTGGGACACCGGCAACCCATTGCCGTAGGATTTGCCGTCCCGTTGCCGGTTACAGCCGGCAGACGGTTGCCGCTCACTCGTCGGGCACCACCGCCCGCACCCGGTACACGCTCGCGCCGGTGCCCAGCCGTCCCTTCACCGCCACCCGCACCAGCTTCTTCTTCACCAGCCCGGTCAGCGCGTACCTCACCTGTCGCTCGCTCAGCCCGGTGCGGCGGGCGATGTCCACTTGCCCGGCCTTCGCCAGTCCGGTCTTCTTGGTGTCGCGGAATAGCACCAGCCACACCGCCGCCTCGGAGCGGGTGAGGGTGCGAAGGGTGACATCCACGAACGTGTTGAACTCGGACCACCGCCCGGCCTTCGGCTTGCCCGGCTTGCTCGGTTTGTTCACCAGTCGTCCCCCCCTTCGGGCGTCCCGCCCCATGCCGCCGCCACCGCCGCCGCCAGCTTGCCGTCGGACTGGTCGGGCGGGTCGAAACTCTGCCCGTCGCCGTCGAACGTCAACTGGATGTCGCAGGGGTCGCCGTGCCGGTTCTTGACGCACTTCAACAGCGCCCCGCCGTCGTCGTCGCGCAGGATGAGGTAGGCGCTGTCCGTCCCGTACTCCAACTCCGACGACTCGCGGAACGATGCCAGGGTCAGGTTGTCGTAGCTCGACTTGCCGGCGTTGTCCTTCTGCCGGCCGACGGCGCTCACCACCACCACACCGCACAGCCGGCGTCGGCGAACCCCCGCACCGCGTCCATCACCGCGTTCAGCCCCAGCCGCTTGTCGGCGTACTCCTTCGGCGGGCCGATCCGCTGAACGTAGTCCAACACGATCAACTCGGCCCCCGTCGCGTCCGCGGTGGCGGCCACGTTCGCCAGGTCGAACGGCGCACGCACGAACGCGATGCGCTCGGTGAGTGTCTTCACCTGCGCCAGCCCCGCCGCCAGCTTGCCGGCGTGGTCCTCGGTGAACTGCCGATACCGGACGGTGCGAAGGGGGATGCCGCTCAGCCGCGCCAGTTGGCGGTCGAGCAGCACCTCGGGGGACATCTCCACGTTCGCCACCACCGCCCGCAAGGACGGGGTGAGCGCCACCGCGTCGAACGTCATCTGCATGGCCAGCGCCGTCTTCGCCGAACCGGGCGGGCCGCCGAACGTGCAGACGATGCCCGGCCCGATCTCGAGCTGCCGCAACGGATGATCGACCGCCGCCACCGGGAACAGCACCGGCGGTTTGCCGCTCGTCACCTTCTCCCGCCACTGGTCGAACAGCGGGCCGCCGGTCGTGTAGTTCGCGCTCATGCGCCACCCCCACCGGCTTGCCGGTCGGCGTGCTCGATGCCGCAGCGGATTTGCCGTTGCACGTCCTTCGGTGGTAGCCCGTCGTCCAGTCCCTGTTCTTCGAGCAGGGCGGATATCAGCGACTCCGACGCGCCGAACTCCCGCAAGTTGGCGGCGGCGCTGAGTAGGGTGGTGTGCCGACTCTTGCCCGTCTCGGTGCCGTGCTTGATGTAGTCCATCGTCTGCCGGTTCAACCGGCCGGCGGTCGTCGCCGTCCGGGTCGCCTTCGCCGTCAGCTTCTCGTTCACCTGCGCTTCGGCTTCTGTCCAGTAGATGGGGAGAAGCTTCGGGATCACGTGCGCGGTGGGCACGTCGAACGGGATCGGCTCCTTCGCCAGTTCCGCTATCCGCTCGTGCCCCATCCCCATCAACTGGGCGTAGGTCAGTCGCACCTTGTGCAATCCGGTCTTTGGGTGCGTGCTGTTGGGCGCCCGTAGCAGCCGCACCTTGTCGTAAATGCCGGCGTCAATCACCACCTGCCGCTCGGTGGCGAGACGTTCGGCCACCGCCCGGCACACCGCGTTGAACGTCGTGCTCGGCGGTGGGGCGTGGGTCAAGGGAAGGGCGATGTGGTAGCCCTTCGATCCGGAGAAGAAGTAAAGCAAATCGTCTTCGCCGAACTCGTGAAACATCATCAGCGTGTACGTCACCAGTGCCTTGGTCGCGTCCAGGGCCAGGGCGGGGTCGTCGCGGTCGATGTCGAACCACAGCCACCGCGACCAGCACCGCCCCTTGTAGTCGGCGGTCGATCCGGTTGTTTCCAGGTGCGTCTTGAACTCTTCGGGGAACGCGAACGCGCTCAGGTAACACTCGCGGTCGGGTTCGCTTCTCGGGTCGGCGGAACAATGGGCACGGAAGGCGGCGGCGGCGTACATCCACCGCCGCTCGCCCTGCTTGCTGTCGCACCGGAACCCGATTCGGGCCTCGGTGCTCACTGGTCACCCCCTTCGGTGTCGTCGTGGGCGAAGGGGTCGGCCGTCGGCTCCTGCACCCGCAGCACCTTGAACGCCTTCACCTCGTTCCTCTCGATGCCGGTGTCATCCGCCCGCACCACCGCCGTCACCTCGCACACCAGCCGGTTCGCCGGGAACGGGGCGTTCAGCTTGGCGGCGGTGTCGATGCCCAGCTTCAGCAGGTCACGCTTCGTGTACGGCCGCGCCGCCGGCGTGTCGTACAACGGCCGCCACAGCTTCCGGCCGGCGTGCTCGCCTTCGAGGATCGTGAACGTGATGGTCCAGGCGGTCGTTCCGGTCTTCGCCGTCGTCTTCTCGAACTTGCTCACCACCGCGACGTAGACGCCTTTCGGCACCGGCCCCAGGTCGTCGGCCGCAATCGTCGCGTCGAACCAGTCGTCACCACCACCGCCGCCACCGGCGGCGGATACAATCCCGCTGAGCGGTTTGCGCTCGTACATGTGCGTAGTCCTCCGAACCCGGCGGGTTGTGCCCCCGCCGGGTTTGTGTTTGTGTTGTGGTCTTTGTGGGGTTCAGTCTTCGAGGGCGTCGAACAGCGTTCGCGGCTTCCTCGGGAAGTTGTTCTTGAGCACCCGCCGCATCTGCTCCAAAATCTTCGGCACCTTCGGCGTGGTCAGGAAGATGCCGATCAGCGACTTCTTCCGCGGCTTCCGGATACCCGGGGTCGAGGCTTGCTCGCCGTCGGCGGTCATCTTCGGCACGAGGGCGCCGAGTGCCACCGCCCGCATGACGCTCATGCCGACGATATCCGGTTTGCCCAGCCGCTTGCAGTGCAACTCGTCTTCGAGCAGAGGGTGATCGGATGTCACCTCGCTCCTGCCCTGCGCGGTCTCCATGAGCTTGAACAGTCGCCCGGCCAGGGTGGACGGTAATGCCGCCGGGTCGATAGCGTCCGGTGAAGTGGCGTCTTGTGGGGTGAGTTAGTCTGGGGTTTTCCTCGCCCGCAGGAGCCCCGTGATGTCCGTGCCTGATCCTCGTATCGTGGAACGCTGGCGCACGACCTTCGCCATGTGGCGCAGGTCCGGCCTCTCGGTGGCCGCGTTCTGCCGCTCGCGTGAACTCAACCTGTCGAGCTTCTACCGCTGGCGGAAGATCCTCGACGATCTCGACCGGCTGGCCGCGACCCGGCCCCGATCCGAACCCGACCCGCTGTCGCGCCCGTCCTTCGTGCCCGTCCGTGTGATCCCCGACACCATCATCGAGGTGATCCTTCGGTCCGGTGTCCAACTCCGCGTGCCACTGTCCGCCGATGCCC
>JANNVG010000219.1:0-5019 GCA_031414395.1 Fimbriiglobus sp. | reverse complement strand
GCCCCCCCGGGGGGGTTTTTGTACCCCCACCACCCCCCGCCCCCGGGGGGGGGGGCCCCTTTTTTGGGCTGGTTTTTCTTCCCGGGCGGTGCCCCCCCCACGCAACCCCTGGATACTCGGGCAGAAATGAACAAGCCCCGGAGGGGCGACAGACGGCGGGTTCTGCCGCCCCTCCGGGGCTGTCTCCCAGTGACACTGCTACCAGGGGTTCCGTCGCTCGCTCCGCTCGCTGACTTCACCCCTGGCAAACATCGGTCGCCGCTCCGCGGCTGCGCTTGGTCTCGTGGCATTCCTTCCCCGCCCGTGGGTGACAAGTAGTCACCTCACGCCTTCGCCAGCACCACCCCTTCGCCGTTGCGGAGCCGGATCGACGTGACGACCGGGCCGAGGGTGCCGTCGTTCCGCACCACCCGGTACGAGCCGTTCAGCGTGTGCGTGGTGGCGGTGGCGTCGGCCAGGGTGCCGTTCGTCCCCTTCGTGTAACTGAGCGGCTTGTACAGCACCAGCGCGTTCTGGTACTCGCGGCTGAACACCTTGTACCGCAGCGCGCTGTTCGTCGGGTCGTTCCCCTCGGCCAGCAGCTTGTGTTCGCCCGCCGGCCTGCCCACGTTGAAGCGGATGGCTTCGGTCCAGTGCCGGCTCCAGGTGGTGCTCGGCTCCTGCCCGCCGTTGATCATCAGGAACGACAGGTTCGGGTCGGCCAGCAGGTAGTGCATGGCCAGGGTGGAGGTCATCATCCGCGGGTCGGCGGCGTCGGCCCCGCGGGCCAGGCTGTCCAGGATCTCGTACCCGCGGCCGTTCGACAGCGTGCGGCGGGCGCGGAGCAGGGCGGCCAGGTCCTCGAACTGCACGTGGTTGGACGCCAGCGGCCGCAGGGCGAACTCCTCCAGGTACGACACCCCGTACTTGATCTGCGGCTCGACGCTCCGGCCCCCGCCGGCCGAGTTGGTGAGCAGCCACTTCGGCCCGAGCGCGGCGTTGATCTGCCCGAGCGTGCGGCCGTACCCCTCGGCGTAGTCGCCCAGCGGCTCGACCAGGTCGGCGGCGTTCACCGGGAAGCGGCCGGTGCTGTTGTCCACGAAGAACCCGTCGGCGTTCGGGTACTCGGCCAGGAACCGCTTGTGGTAGTCGATGCTCCACCGGGCGAGGGCGGCGGCGCCGGGGTTGGTGGCGTACCGGTTCGGCCCGTAGTACGGGTACGTCAGGCGGCTCTCGTACACGAACCGCGCCTCGTGCCCGGAGCGGCGGCGGGCGTACTCGGCGTCGTTCAGGTAGCCGTCCCCGTCGGCGTCGGCGGCGCGGTCGAACGCCGGGATGGTGCCCTGGTTGCCGTCGTGGGTGGCGTAGTCGCGGCCGAACAGGGTGTTCACGCTCGGGGCGGTGGTGCCGGTGCCGGCGGTGGTGCGATACCGCACGTAGAACAGCCGCGCCGAACCGTTCACGCTGGCCGCCACCCAGTCGCGCGGCGGGTCGAACGTCTGCCGCCCGTCGCGGGTCAGGCCGGCGGTGGCGTCGGCGAGCGTGTTCAACTTGGCCCAGCGGGTCGGCTTGCCGGCGGCGTCCACGGCGGTCACGTACTCCAACTCGGCCCGCCACCCGCTGCCCGCGGCGGTGGACACGTCCACGTTGATCTCGCGGAACTTCTCGGTGTACCCGATGGCCACCGCTTCACCCGCCCCGCCGAACTTGAACGGGCTGGCCGGCTGCCGCGCCTCGTGCGTCACGTTCGCCCACCCGCCGGCGTCGCTCCCGCGGTACACGCCCCAGAACTGGTTGACCGGCACGGCCGACGCGCTCAGCCCGAAGAACTTGGTCGCCTTGTTCACGTGGAAGAAGATGGCCTCGCGGTCCAGCCGGTTGCGGTCGGCGTAGGCCAGCCAGTCGGTGAGCAGGCCGAGGTACACGTTCGACACGTTGGTGTACACCAGCGCCGGCGTGTTCGGGCTGAGGCTGTTGATCTGGTCGATGTAGGTCAGGTTCGGCACCACCAGATCGACGCCGTCGCGGAGCAACTTCTGCTCGAACGTGCCCAGCGGGTTGCCGAAGTACGCGAGCTGGGCGACGCGGATGTGCGAGAACTTCCGCGGCACGGTCGGCAGCACGGTGGAAACGGGCGGCGACACCGGCGGGGGTGGCACGGGCGGAACAGGCGGCACCGGCGGCGACGGTGGGACGGGCGGAACGGGTGGGACTGGTGGAACCGGAGGAACGGGTGGGGCCGTCACGCCGCCGAGTTTGTCCTGTTCGGTCGGGATGACGCCCGCGCGGGTCAGGTCGGCCGGGGCGGTGGTGACGAGGAAGTTGTCCAGTTGCAACTCGGCCGCGGATCCCGGCCCGCTCGACAGCCCGGCCAGCCCGCCGCTCGTCACCCCGCCGTCGGTGCGGGCGAGCGCCCACGCCGGCGACAGCCCCCACGTGCCGTCCCCGCTCAGGTACTCGCCGCTGTCCGAGCGGTACACCTGCACCCGCAGTTGGTTGCCCTTCGCCACCAGCGACACCTGCACCCACAGGCCGCTCTGCCAGCCGTCGGTGCTCAGCTTGCCCAGCGACGTGCGGGTGCCGTTCACCACCCGCCACAGCTCCACCTCCAGCCCCCGCACCACCGTTACTTCGTACCCGGTGAAGCGGTTGCTGTTCACCCACGACCCGCGGAGGAACAGTCCGCCGGGCACGAGGCTGTCGGCGTACATCGACGCCGACACCTGGCTGTCGGTCGGCACCGGCTGCGTCATCCACGCGCGGGCCACGCTCGAACTCCGCCCGCTCACCACCAGCGTTTCATCCTCTTGTACGGTGAACGTGCTCTCGCCGTCGCTCGACCACGACGCCCACCCGTCGGGCAGCCTGGCGGCCGGCGTGTCGAACCGCACTTCCCGCAGTGGCGTGTTGATGCCAGTGGCGGCCGGGCCGACCTTCAGGCTGTCGAGGGGGATGTCGCCGGCCACGCCGGTGGGACGGGCGAACCCGACGTTGCCGCCGCCGCGGACGCCCGTGTCGGTGCGGGTGATGGCGGCCGTCGGCGTGCCCGCCCACTCGCCGGCCGCGTTCAGGTACTGGTTGGTGTCCCCGCGGTGGACGAACGCGGTGATCTGGTCGCCGTCCGCCCGCACCTTCACCGTCACCCACTTGCCGCTCAGCCACAAGTCCGATGTCACCGCCCCCAGCACCGTCGTCCGCCCGTTCACCACCCGCAGCAGTTCGACGTTCACCCCGCGGCTGACGCCGACCGCATAGTAGCTGGGCGTGGCCGACCCCAGGTTCTGCCCGCGGACGAGCAGTTGGGCTTGGGCGAGGTTGCTCAAGAACACGCCGGCGGACGCTTCCACGTCGGCCGAGTAGATGGTGTTCAGCCACGCCCGCCCGGCCGTCACGCTCGTCGCGTCGGCGACCAGCCGCCCCTGCCCGCCCAGCCCGGCCCCCGCCTGATCCACCTCGAACACCGGCGGCACGCTCGTGTCCGACGACCACTGCTGCCAGCTCGACGGCAACACCGACACCGCCGCCGGGCGGTCGAACGGCTCCACCATCCACGCGCCGGCCACCGGCACCTCTCGCCGCTCCAACTGCTCCACGCCGAGACGGGACAACGAGTCGGGGCGAGATGCCATGGGACAACTTCCGGAGTGGCGCCGGTGGCGCGGGCCCACCGCACAGGACTTTCGGGGTGCGGAACATACCCACAGCGACGGTGGTGTCAACTCGGCCTTTGAACTTCGGCGGAAGTGCGTGCGAACGAGGTGCGGGGGAACCATGCGAGCGGCGGCGAATGTGACGAAAACCCAGCCGCCTTGCTCCCCCAGACGCCGGACACGTGCGCGAACCGCCCCGCCGACCCACGTCGCGCCGTTCGCCCAGCACGGCAGGGCGGCTCAGAGATCGGGTGTGGGTCGGGTGGGTCCGAGCGAGCGGAGCGAGCCGAGACCCACGTGAGCGGATTCCGTGGGTCGGCGCGAGCGAGTCGCTCGCTGGACCCGCCCTACGCAACCGCCCCATCCCGCTTCCCTGCGTCACCCCAACCGTCGGGTCAGTTGCCCTTGTGTCGGCGTCGGCGGGTGGCGTACACTTTTCGCGTTCGACCCGGTCGTGGAAGGATTCCCGCCAATGGCCTCGCCTAGCCCGAACGACCTGACCCGTCAACAACTGGACGAGCTGGACGTGCTGCTCCAGCGGATGCTCGCGCTGCCGGTCAGCCAGCCCGAACCGGCCGTCGCCTTCCCCCCGCCCCCGCCGCTGCCCGACCTGCCGCCCGTCGCCCCGCGGCCGTCCCCGCGGGCCGTGCCCGAACCGCCGGTCGTCAGTTGGCGGGCCGACACGCCCGCCACCGGCAAGGCCCCGCACCTGTCGCCCGTCCCGGAGCCGGCCGTCGCCTTCACCCCGGCCGTGCTGCCGTTCCCGTCCACCTCGCGGGCCAACCCCGACTCGCTGCCGCTGCCCCCGCCGCGTCCGATGCCGATGCCGGCCCCGCGGCTGTTCGCCCCGCAACCCAGTCCGTTCGCCCAGCCCGAGCCGCAGGCCCCGGTGGTGTCGCCCGGCACGCTCCGTGGGGTGGACGCCCCCGCCCTGCCCTACGACTACCGCCCCGCCGACCCGATGCCGGCCCCGACGGTGCCGGCCTTCGAGTTCCCGGACGTGAACCCGTTCGCCGACCCGCTGCCGCCGGTGCCGGAGGCGAAGGCGACCGCCACCGCCCGCCCGGTGCCGGTGTTCCTGTGGCCGCTCTTCGCCCTCAACTGGGTGCTCGAGTTCCTGCTCGGCTGGTTCGGCCCGGTCGGGCAAGTGCTGGTCCGCCCGCTGACGAAAACGCTGCTCGGCTGGCTGGGCGTGCTGCTGCTGCTGGCCGCCGGCGTGTGGGCGGCCCGCGGGCTGGGGTGGGTGTCCTGGCCGCGGTAGGGCCGGCGTCTACAATCTGGGGATTGCGGGAATCGTGCTCTGCTCGCTCCGCGAGCGGCTTCCGATTCCGCTCGCGGGGCGTGCAGAGCACACCCCCCCCCCGAGCCCCGTGCGGAAATGACATCCCCC
>JANNVG010000218.1:0-4516 GCA_031414395.1 Fimbriiglobus sp. | reverse complement strand
GTGGGGGGGGGCACAGGGGTTTTCGCCGCGAGGCACCGCGGGGTGGCGTTTGGACGCCCACCCCGGCCCGCACGGGCCGGGGGTGGCGTGTTCCGGTGGCTGGTCGCAACACCCACGGCCCTTGCGGGCCGGGTTCGCCTTCAATCCTCCTCCGCTCGGTGCCTCGCGGCTAATCCCCATGTCCACCCCCGCACCCGTCACGTCCGGCTTCCGTGCCCCGCCGCAGTGGGTGGTGCTGCTGTTCGTCGCCCTCGGCCTCGCCGCGCTCGGTGCCGCCTTCTTCATGCCGGTGAAGACGCCGCCGATCCCGTCGCCCGAACCCGTGGTCATTCCGCCCGGCTACGACTCCGCCCCGCCGTTCGTGCTCACCGAACGCCTCGGGGCCACCGTGGACAACACCACCCTCGACGGCAAGGTGTGGGTGGCATCGTTCGCCTTCACCCGCTGTAAGTATTGCCCGGAGGTGTCGTCCACGCTGGCCAAGTTGCGGGCGGAAATGAAGCTGGCCGGCCGCGACGACTTCCGCACGGTCATGTTCACCATCGACCCGGAGTACGACACGCCGGGCGAACTGCGGAAGTACGCCAACAAGTACACCGGCACCGACGACGACCCGTCGTGGCTGTTCCTGCACGGCCCGGAGCGGTTCATCCGCCTGCTGTGCGTCCGCGGGTTCAAGGTGGGCGTGGAGAAGAAGGAGGGCGTGGACGTGTCGCTCATGTACGACCACTTCCTCGGCCTTCTGGTGATCGACAAGACCGGCCGCGTGCGTGGCAAGTACCTGGGCAAGCCGTCGGCCCGCGAGGGGAGCGAGGCGGACATCGAGGCCGGGAAGAAGGAGTTCGACCAGAGTTTCGCCGAATTGAAAGAGAAGATCACGGACCTGCTGGCCGAGCCGCTGATGACCGACCCGCTGCCGCCGCCCAAATCCCGCTGAGGGAACCCCCATGCCGTCTCGCCCGGTGGTCGTCCTCGTCATACTCTTCTGGCTGGCCGTGGTCGGCGTGGTCGTGTACCGCGACGTGCTGCCGCGGTACTTCGGCGACGCCCCGCCCGCCCCCGCGTTCGGCCCCGAGGACGAACTGTCGCACTCGACCGTCGAGTGGACCATCTATCGCGGGCTGCCCAAACAGACCACCGACGAACCCTTCGGCAAGATGACCAGCCGCACCGAGTACCTGAAGGCCGACGACTCGTTCAGGTACGAGAACCGCTACCGCGGGGTGAAGCTGAAGCAGTACGGCATGGAACTGACCATCCCGACCGCCACCACCACCCTCCGCCTCGACCGCGCCGGCCGACTGAAGGGGCAGAAACTAACCGGCACCGCCGAAGTGGAACTGCCCCGCCTGCTCGGGGCCGGGCAGAAGCTGACCGCCACCGCCGAGGCGGAGGGCGTGGTGCGAGACGGCTTCCTGGTCGGGTCGGCCACGCTCACCTGTCCCGAACTGCTGAGCGAGCCGTCCGTCGGCACGTTCACCCCGGTGCCGGTGCCCGACGGCCAAGTGCTCAACCCGCTCATGCCGCTCGACCGCCTCCGCGACGTGGTGCCCGGCCGCCACTGGACGGTGCAGCAGGTGGACCCGCTGCGGGACGCACTCGGCGAGTTGCTGGTGAAGGGGTTGCAGGAGGAGTTGGCCAAGAAGGGCGGGGGCAAGAAGAAGCCGGCGCCGGTGACGCTGCCGAAGCCACCGGAGTTGATCGCCCGCGTGCTGACCGACCCCGTGACGATCGACCGCGCCGGCGGGCCGGTGTCGTGCTGGGTGATCGAGTACACGGCCGACAACCCGCCCATCCTGGCCCGCACCTACGTCCGCCGCGACGACGGCCGGGTGCTCCGTCAGGAGGCCACCTCCCAGGGCGAGCGCCTCCGCTTCGAGCGGGCCGAGTGACCCGACGGATGGTTCCGGCCGACACCGACACCCCCCTCCGGAACCATGTCCTGAACGCGAAAGACCCCATGCCGGCCAAGCACTTGCGGCGATTCCGCCCGAATCGAAATCGAATCGGTCTCCGCCATGACGGTTGCAGTCTCAGAGCCGGCGGTTAGAATATCCAACACCTCTGATGCGTTGGGAGTCGCCCTGTGAATCGCATCTTCATTTCCTACCGCCGGGCCGACGCCCCCGACGCCGTTGCCCGCTTGCACGAGCGACTGACCGCCCGCCTCCGCAACCGCGAGGTGTTCTACGACCACACCAGCCTCGAACTCGGCGACGTGTTCCCCGCCGTGCTCCGCGAGCAGGTGATGACGGCGAACGTCGTCCTCGTCGTCATCGGGCCGAAGTGGGCGGAGGAACTTCGCAAGCGAGCCGCCGACCCGACCAAACTCGATTTCGTCCGCGAGGAGGTGGGGTTGGCCCTCGCCTCCGGACATGCGGTTATTCCCGTGCTGGTCGGCGGGGCGTCGATGCCCTCGACATCCGATCTGGCCGACTTCCCAGACCTGCTACCGCTCCGCGGGTTGAACGCCCAGACCGTCCGCCCCGACCCGCTGTTCGCCGCCGAGTGCGACAAGCTCATCGCCCACCTGGAGCGCACCGGCCCGGCCGAGATCGTCGGCACCATCCTCGGCGGCAAGTACAAGGTGCTGCGACTGGTCGCCGTGGGCGGCATGGGCGAGGTGTACGAGGCGACGCAGACGGACATGAAGCGGACGGTGGCGGTGAAGCTCATCAAGGCGGGCATGGACACGAAGGAGGTGCTGGCCCGGTTCGATGCCGAGCGGCAGGCGCTGGCCGTGATGGACCACCCGAACGTGTGCAAAGTGCTCGACGCAGGCACCGCACCGAACGGCCGCCCGTTCTTCGTCATGGAGTTCGTCCGCGGGGTGTCGATCACGCAGTTCTGCGACGACCGCAAGCTGCGCCCGAAGGACCGGCTCGAACTCTTCACCGCGGTGTGCAAGGCGGTGCAGCACGCCCACCAGAAGGGGATCATCCACCGCGACCTGAAGCCGGGCAACGTGCTGGTGGAGGTGATCGACGGCAAGCCGGTGCCGAAGGTGATCGACTTCGGGCTGGCGAAGGCGCTCGGCCGCAAGCTGACCGACCACTCAATGGCCGCCACCGAGTACGGCAAGTGGGTGGGCACTCTCGAGTACTCCTCGCCCGAGCAGGCGGAGGGGCGGTTCGACATCGACACGTTGACGGACGTGTACTCCCTCGGCGTGCTGCTGCACGAGTTGCTGGTGGGCAGCACGCCGTTCACCCGTGAGGAGCTGCTGAAGGCGAGCGAGGACGAGATGCGGCGGGTGATCCGCGAGGTGGAGCCGACCGCCCCGAGCACGCGGCTGAGTTCGTCGAAGAACCTGCCGGCCATCGCCGCCAACCGCCACCTCGACCCGAGCGCCCTGGCGAAGACCCTCCGCGGCGACCTCGACTGGATCATCCTGAAGGCGCTGAGCAAGGAGAAGAACGGCCGCTACGAAACGCCCACCGCCCTCGCCGACGACATCGTTCGCCACCTGACCGACCAGCCGATCTCGGCCGGCAAGCCGTCGGCATGGGTGCGACTGCGGAAGTTCAACCGCCGCAACCGCCCGCAGGTGATCGCCGGCGGCCTAGTAGCGGCGGCACTGGTGGCGGGCATCATCGGGACAACACTCGCGCTGCTCGAATCCGAACGCCAGCGGGGGTTGGCGGTGCAGGCCGAGGCGCGGGAGAAAGACCGGGCCGACGGTGAGGAGCGAGCGAAGCTGGCCGAGCGGGACGCGAAGCAGGCGGAAGCGAAGGCCAAGGCGGCGGCGGTCGTTGATCAGGCGAAGGCCGAACGGGCGTCCGCCCTGATGCTTGACGCACTCGACGTGATGGTCTCGGAGTACGCCGGGGACTCACTCGCCACGCAAAAGAGGATCACCATTGAACAGTTGGCGTTCCTGCTGGATGTGCTGCCTCTCTACCAGGAATTCGCCGGTCAGAAGCCGGAGGGTGAGAAATCACGGGCGAGGTCGGCACGTGCGGCGTTTCGCGTGGGGGTGATCGAGCACCGTCTCGGCCGCGGGGTGGAGAGTGAAGCGGCCCTCCGGGCGGCGCGACTGGCGTACCGGAAACTGGCCGACGACTTCCCCGTCAAGCCCGAGTACCGTTCCGATCTGGCCACCACCCACAACAACCTGGGGCTGGTCCTGTCGAGCCGTCGTCGGACCGCGGAGGCGGACGCGGAGTACGCCGAGGCGGTGGCCATTCAGAAGAAGCTCATCGACGCCGACCGCAACAAACCGGCCTACCGCGCCGCCCTGGCCGCCAGCCACAACAACCGTGGCATTCAGTTGGCGTACCAGGAGAAGTTGAATCTGGCGCTCACGGAGTACACGGAGGCGTTGGCCATCCGGGATGAACTCGCGAAGGATTTCCCCGCCGTGCCCGAATACCGCTCTGGGCAAGCTCACACCCTACACAACTTGGCCGTCCTGCTGAACGGCTCAGGTCGGCATGCGGAGGCCGAGCGAGAGCACCTTAAAGCCCTCGCCATCCGAAATGCACTGGTCGCCGACTCCCCCGCGGACGCCGAGTAC
>JANNVG010000217.1:0-4532 GCA_031414395.1 Fimbriiglobus sp. | reverse complement strand
GTCGGCGCCGGCCGCCACGCTCGCCCGGCACATGCTCGGGATCAGGTCCGGGCGGCCGGTGGCGTGGCTCGGGTCCACGATGATCGGCAGGTGGCTCTGCCCCTTCACGTTCGGCACGGCGGACATGTCCAGCATGTTCCGCGTGCTGTCCTCGAAGCTCCGCACGCCCCGCTCGCACAGCACCACGCCCGTGTTCCCCTCGCTCAGGATGTACTCCGCGCTCATCAACAAATCCTTGACGGTGGCGCTCATGCCCCGCTTCAGCAGCACCGGGATGCGGGTCTTGCCGAGCTCCTTCAGCAGGTCGAAGTTCTGCATGTTCCGCGCGCCCACCTGGTACATGTCGGTGTACCGCCCGACCAGCTCCACCTGCCGCGGGTCCATCACCTCGGTCACGACGGGCATGTCGTACTTCTGCCCCACCTCTTTCAGGATCTTCAGCCCGTCCTCGCCCATGCCCTGAAACGCGTACGGGCTGGTGCGGGGCTTGAACGCGCCGCCGCGGAGGATGTTCGCCCCGCCCGCCTTCACGTACTTGGCGACGGTGTCCATCACCTCCATGCTTTCCACCGCGCACGGGCCGGCGATCATGGCCAGGCTGCCGCCGCCGATCCGCACCTTGCCGACGAACACCACGCTGTCGTCCTTGTGGAACTCGCGGCTGGCCAGCTTGAACGGCTTCATCACCGGCAGCGCCTGCTCGACGCCGGGGATTTGCAGCAGCATCTCGGCCTGCGGCTTCGTCTCGTCGCCGATGACGCCGATGATGGTGCGGGTCTCCCCGCGGGACACGTGCGGGGTGAAGCCGAGTTCTTTGATCCGCTCGATCACGTGGTCGATGGTTTCGAGCGAGGCGTCGGGTCGGATGACGAGGATCATGGTCGGGAGTGGCCGTGAGTCGTGGGCGGTGGGCTGTGGGCCGATTCAGCATATCGCGGATATGGGGAGCGGAAATAGATTCACCGCGAGCGCCGACCGCGGTTGGCGCTCGCGGTGCTCGCGGCGAACACACCCACCTCGGCGCCCTCACTCGTCCGTGGCCGCGCTCACCGGGTACGAGCCGAGGATCTTCACGTCGTCGCAGATGTCGTCCAGCACCTTGATCGCCTTCTTCACCTTCGGGTCGTCCTGGTGCCCCTCGAAGTCGACGAAGAACACGTACTCGCCCTTCGCCTCCTTGTACGGGAACGACTCGATCCAGGTGAGGTTGATCTTGTTCGCCTTGAACACGGTCAGCACGTCGGCCAGGCTGCCGGGGTTGTGCGGCACCTGGAACACCAGCGCCGTCTTGTCCGTTCCCGTCTTGTTGCTGTCGTTCAGGGCGATGACGGCGAAGCGGGTCTCGTTCTCCGGGTAGTCCTCGATGCTGCTGAACAGCGGCTTCAGCCCGTACCGCACGCCCGCCTGCCGGCTGGCCACGGCCGCGGCGAACTGCTCCCCTTGCACCAGCCGGGCGGCGTCCGCCGTGCTGTTCACCGGGTGCGTGGTGGCGAACGGCATGTTCTTGCTCAGCCACTGCCGGCACTGGCTGAGCGCCTGCGCCTTGCTGTACACCCGCCGCACCTCCGCCGGCTGGCAGTTGGCCAGCAGGTGGTGGTGGACCCGCATCCGGATCTCGGCGCAAATCCGCACGCTCGGGTTCCGCACGAAGCAGTCGAGCGTGTCGGCGATGCGGCCGTCGGTGCTGTTCTCCAGCGGCACCACGCCGAAGTTCGCGTGCTTCCGCACGATCTCGTCGAACACCGCCTGAATGGTGGCCACCGACGAGTATTCGGCGCTCTGCCCGAACCGCTCGATGGCCGCCAGGTGGGTGTAGCTGTAGTCCGGCCCGAGGAACGCCACCCGCTGCACGCTCTGGATCGCCCGACTGCCCGAGATGAGTTCGCGGAAGATGGCCTTCACCGTCACTTCCGGCAGCGGCCCCTTGTGCGCCTTCAGGATGGCGTTCAGCACCTCCTCCTCGCGGGCGGCGTTGAACACCTCCCCGCCGGTTTCGGCCTTCACCTTGCCGATCTGGGCCGCCACCGCCGCCCGCTTGTTCAGGAGGTCGAGCAGTTGGTGGTCGAACTTGTCGATCTCCGCCCGCAGTTTGGGCAGCTTGCCGGCCGAATCGCCGCCGGAGTCGGATTTGCGCGACGACATGGAACCTGATCCGGGTCGGGGGCCGTTGCGAAGGGGGTATGAAGTCAAGTTATGCCGACCATTGCCCCCCGTCAACCAAACGGAACCCCAAGAGGTTGCAGGTTTTCCGTCGGGTGTAGGGGTTTTGCCGAATACCCCAGACGGGCCGGGTGCGGCTTCCGCCCCGTGGCGTGACAAAATGGCAGCGGACTGCGATTCTGGCATGGTTTGCACGCCGGGTGAAAATCATAAACATCTTGCGTGGCATGTGGTTGCGATGTTTTCCACGACTTCACCCCCACCCCTGGCACGGGTCGTGCTTTGGCGAATTTCAACCGAACGGAACACGGATGACACGGAACAAGAGGGATGAAGAGGATCAGAATGACCGTGGCTTTGCTCGGATCCTCTTCAGCCCTGCTTTCATCCTCTTCATCCGTGTCCTTCCTGTTGAAATCCTGAAATCACCCCCCCACAGGGAACTCACTATGTCCGTCGAAAAGATCATCGGCATCGACCTGGGCACCACGAACAGCGTGGTCGCCGTGATGGAAGGCAGCGAGGCGAAGGTGATCGCCAACCAGGAAGGCGCCCGCACCACCCCGAGCGTGGTCGGCTTCGCCAAGGACGGCAACCGACTCGTCGGTGAGCCGGCCAAGCGGCAGGCCGTCACCAACCCGACGAAGACCGTGTACAGCATCAAGCGGTTCATGGGCCGCCGGCACGAGGAAGTCGAGAGCGAAGAGAAGCTGGTGCCGTACAAGATCGTCGGCGGGCGGACTGATCTCGTGAAGGTGGACGTGGACGGCAAGTCGTTCACCCCGCCGGAGATCTCGGCCATGATCCTCCGCAAGCTGAAGGAGGCGGCCGAGGCGTACCTGGGGCACACCGTGCGGAAGGCGGTCATCACCGTGCCGGCGTACTTCAACGACGCCCAGCGGCAGGCCACCATCGACGCCGCCCAGGTGGCCGGGTTCGACACCGAGTGGGAGATCGAAGACCCGAAGA
This sequence comes from Fimbriiglobus sp., assembly GCA_031414395.1. GTDB lineage: Bacteria > Planctomycetota > Planctomycetia > Gemmatales > Gemmataceae > JALHQU01. The sequence goes on along the minus strand of JANNVG010000217.1, from coordinate 1,403 downwards.
CGAAGCAGAAGACGAAGCAGCGGATGCGGATCATCAACGAGCCGACCGCCGCCGCCCTCGCCTACGGGTTCGACAAGAAGGGGAAGGACCAGAAGATCGCCGTGTTCGACCTGGGCGGCGGCACGTTCGACATCTCCATCCTGGAGCTGTACGAGATCGACGGCGTGGCCAACTTCCAGGTGAAGTCCACCAACGGGGACACGCACCTGGGCGGGGACGACTTCGACCAGGTGCTCATCGACTACATTTCCGAGGAGTTCAAGAAGGAGAACCACGTCGATTTGCGCAAAGACCCGATGGCGATGCAGCGGCTGAAGGACGAGGGCGAGAAGGTGAAGAAGTACCTGAGCACGCAGTCGACCGCGGAGGTCAGCCTGCCGTTCATCACGGCCATCGACGGCGTGCCCAAGCACATCAACCTGAGCGTCACGCGGGCGCAGTTCGAGCGGATGGTCGAGCACCTGATCGACCGCTGCAAGAAGCCGGTGCTGCGGGCGCTCGACGACGCCGGCATGAAGCCGGGCGACATCGACGAGGTGGTGATGGTGGGCGGCATGACGCGGATGCCCCGCGTGCAACAACTGGTGAAGGAGGTGTTCGGCAAGGAGGGGCACAAGGGCGTGAACCCCGACGAGGTGGTGGCGATCGGCGCGGCCATCCAGGGGAGCAGCCTGCTGCTCGGCAGCAAGTCCGACCTGCTGCTGCTCGACGTGACGCCGCTGACGCTCGGCATCGAGACGCAGCACGGCCGCATGACGCCGATGATCCCGCGGAACACCAGCATCCCCACCAAGAAGACGGAGACGTACACCACCGCGGCGGACAGTCAGCCGAGCGTGGACGTGAAGGTGTTCCAGGGCGAGCGGCCGATGGCCAACGACAACAAGAAGATCGGCGAGTTCCACCTGGACGGCATCCTGCCCGCCCCGCAGGGCGTGCCGAAGATCGAGGTGACGTTCGACCTGGACGCGAACGGCATCCTGAACGTGACGGCGAAGGACCAGGGCACCGGGAAGGCGAACACCGTCCGCATCGAGCACAGCAGCGGGCTGAGCCAGGCCGAGATCGACAACATGAAGCGGGACGCCGAGGTTCACGCCGACGACGACAAGCGGAAGCGGGAGGTGGCCGACGTGAAGGGCGAGGGCGAGCAGAAGGCGCACCAGTTCGAGAAGCTGATGAAGGAGGCGGGCGACAAGCTGGGCGAGGCCGACAAGGCCCCGCTGCAACGGGCCATCGACAAGGTGCGGGAGGCGGTGAAGGGGACGGACGTGGCGGCCATCAAGAGCGCCATCCAGGAACTGGACGCGGCGGCGCAGGCGATGGGCCAGCACCTGCAAGCGGCGGCGGCCGGCGGGGCGGGCGGGGCCAGCCCGAGCGGGGAGAAGAAGGGCGGCAACGAC
>JANNVG010000216.1:0-3678 GCA_031414395.1 Fimbriiglobus sp. | reverse complement strand
TCGACCCGCCCTACCAGAACACGTCACCGCGACCACGGGCCGCGGCGGGCGGCCGCGCCGGGCACCGGCTCGCCGTAGTGCGCCCCGCGGTAGCCGCTGCTCCAGCCGTTGTGCGGCGGGGTGCTGCGGTACATGTAGCCGGGTCCGCCGATGGTCAGTTCGGGGTAGAAGTAGAACGGGCTGTTCACCGCCCCCAGCCCGACGGCCGGCTGCGGGCGCGGGGCTTGCACCACCACCGGGCGGGAGTAAATGACCGGCTGCGAGTAGACCACCGGCCCGGACTGGTAGATGATGACGGGTGCGGGTGTGGGAACAGGCGTCTGCGCGACGGCGATGGAGCCGACGGCAAGGACCGTCGCGGCGAGGAGTCGGCGGAGCATGGCGGGGAATCCGTTCGGGCGTGCGCCCGGACGGGCCACCTCTCCCGCGCAAGTTTACCCGACGGCCCGGGCAGGTACGCGGAAGTCGCGGCCGATGGCACCGTCCCGCACCATCGGGTATTCTGAATCACCCCTCCGACCCGTGCCACCGTCATGTCTCACCCGCTCACCCGCGCGCTTCACGCCGTCACGGATTGGGCGTGGCCGCGGGCGTGCTACCTGTGCGGCGGGCGCATCGCCGACGACCGCTCGTACTGCCTGTGCGAGAAGTGCGAGCCGCTTCTCACGTCCGACACCCGGTCCGCCTGCCCGCGGTGTGGCAGCACCGTCGGCCCGCACACCGACACGTCGGCCGGGTGTGCCAAGTGTCGCACGTCCAGGTTCCGCTTCGCCGGTGTCACCCGCCTGGGCGAGTACGACGGGCTGTTGCGAGAGGCGGTGCTGAAGATCAAGCAGCCGGGCGGCGACGGGCTGGCGGAAACGCTCGGTCGGGTGTTCGGGTTGGCACGCGGGGTGCAATTGAAATCGCTCGCCGACGTGCTCGTGCCGGTGCCGCTGCACTGGCGGCGGGCGTGGGACCGCCGGCACAATCAGGCCGACGGCCTCGCTCGTGGGCTGGCGGCCGTGCTCCGCCTGCCGGTGTGGCGGCGGGCGATGTGGCGGGTGAGGCACAGCGACCCGCAGCGGGGCCACACCAGCCGCGAACAGCGGTGGGCGAACGCGGCCGGGGCGTTCCGGCTGGCACCGTGGGCACGCCTGACGGGTGTGCGGGTTCTGCTGATCGACGACGTGCTGACGACTGGCGCGACTGCGGACGCGGTGGCCGACGCCCTTCGCCGGGGTGGGGCGGCGCAAGTCCATGTGGCCGTCCTCGCTCACCGATAACCCAGTGGCGAAGTTCGACACCGCTGAGTTCACCTTCCCGCTCGGTTGTTCGGTTTCCTCCGTGGGTGTGGCCCCTCCCCGCCACGAAATCTGACCGGGAACGAAAATTTCCTGATGTGCCGCACCCGCCGGCACGCTTAAATGACCTCAGGTGAGTGTCGGCCGCCGGAAACGGTCGCCCCGCCTGTTCCGTGGAGCCACCCGACATGCCACGCCTCGCGCACGCCGCCCTCGCCGCCGCCTTGTTCGCCACCGCCGCCGCCGCCCAGCCGGTGATTGTGGTGGCGCAGCCCGCCGCCCAGGCCGGCGCCGCCACCTACTTCGCCGAGAAGGAGAAGGACTTCGGCGTGACCGCCCTCGGGCCGTCCCTCGTCCACTACTTCCCCATCACCAACACGACCAAACAGAAGGCGACGATGGGCACCCCCCGCATCCAGTGCGGGTGCGTGGCCGTCACCCTGATGAAGGCCGAACTGGCGCCCGGCGAGACCACCTACCTGGTGGCGTACATGAACACGGTCAAGATCCCCACCGCGCAGTTGAACGGGCCGAAGAGCGTGACGGTGAGCGTGCCGTTCAGCTCGCCCACGTTCGAGGAGGTGGTGCTGACGGTCAAGTGCATCGCCCGCACCGACCTCGTCTGGAGTACGTCCGACGGGGTGGCGTTCGGCACCGTGATCAAAGGCAAGCCGGCCGTCGCCAAGATGGAAGTGACGCTGTTCAACCAGCCGAGTTGGGACATCACCAAGATCACCAGTTCGGGCGCCTTCGTGAAGGCCGAGGCGAAGGCGACGAAGAAGACGAGCAACACCGTCACCTACGAACTCACCTGCACCCTCGACCCGAAGTGCCCGGCCGGCAGTTGGATGTCCGACCTGACGCTGGAGACGAACGCCGCCGGCGTCGAGAAGATGCGGGTGCCGGTGACGGTGACGGTGGAGCAGAAGATCGCCGCCACGCCGGGCGTGGCCGACCTGGGGGCGGTGGCCGTCGGCGGGGCCAAGAGCCTGGACGTGACGCTCACCGGCAAGGAGGCGTTCAAGGTGCTGGAGGTGAGCGGCGGGGACGCGACGGTGAGCGTGACGGCCACGACCGACGGCGCGCGGCTGCAACACACCCTGCACGTGGAGTTGAAGGCGGACGCCGCCGGCACGCTCAAGAAGGACATCACCATCAAGACGGACAGCAAGGACCAGCCGCTCGTCATCCTGCCGGTGAGCGCCACCGTCACCAAGTGACGGCGGGCGAACCGACCGACATGAGAGCGGGAGCCGATTGCCTTCCAAACGGGGCGGTCGGCACCCGCTCTTTCCGTTTGTTGGCGGGCGACGCCGGGACTACAATTTCACCATCTTTCACGGCCTGCCAACTCCGGATCTTCCGCCATGACGCACGCCTTCACTCGCCGCCCAACCCGCACCGGCTGGCGGCCTCTGCTCACCCAACTCGAAGACCGCAGCACCCCGGCGTCGTTCGCCGGCAACACCATCACCCTGGACGACGCCAACGAACTGCTCGTCATCTCGACCAACACTAGCGGCACATACACCCTCACCAGCACCGTGGACGTGAACGGCACCATCGGTTCGGTGAACTTCACCCCCGGTGCGGGGGCGGTGTCGGTCGTGGACGCGGTCGCCGGGGCGGGCCTGTCGTTCGGCGGCAGTGCGGTCGAATTCGCCCACCCGTTCACCGTCGCCCTGGACGGCGGGTCGGGCGGGGTGTCGTTCGTCGGCGCCTCGGCCTTCGGGGCAAACGCCCTGAGCGTGACCACCGACCGGAACATCCTGGTGAACGCCGGGGCGAGCGTGACCGCCACCAGCGGCACTCTCGGGCTGACGGCCACCGGCTCGGTCGCCGGCAACTTCGTCGGGGTGGACGTGCGCGGGAGCGTGACCGGGGGCACGGGGGCCGTGACCGTCTCCGGCACGGGCGGCATCGGCAACGGGTACGGCAACTACGGGGTGCTGGTGGCCGGCGCGAGTGCGACGGTCTCGTCGGGCGGGGGGAACGTGAGCGTGACCGGCACCGGCGGGGGGAACGCGCCTTTCGCCAGCATCTTCGTCAACGGCGGGGCAATGGGGGTTCACGTCGATCTGGGCGGGCGGATTAGCGCCGGCGGCACGGGGAACGTGAGTGTGACCGGCACCGGCGGGAGGAGCGGGGGGGGCAACAACTACGGGGTGCTCGTCCAGAACGCCGGGTCGGCCGTCACGTCGGGCGGGGGCAACGTGACCGTACAAGGCACGGGGGCGAACCTCTTCCTGAGTGCGTTCGAGGTCGGGGTGTACGTGCACCTCGGCGGGCAGGTGACCGCCGGCGGCACGGGGAACGTGAGTGTGACCGGCACCGGCGGGAGGAGCGGGGGGGGCAACAACTACGGGGTGCTCGTCCAGAACGCCGGGTCGGCCGT
>JANNVG010000215.1:0-1748 GCA_031414395.1 Fimbriiglobus sp. | reverse complement strand
GGGGGGGGTGTTTACCGTAATCTTTCCTTAAACACTGGCTTAGGGTTAAATCAAGTCCACGATTGGGCGGGGGGGTCTCTGTCCCCCCACCCCCTTTGCGGGTGTGTTTTTTGGGGTGCGGGCTCATTTCCCCACCCCCTCACCCCTGCCCCCTCTCCCGCAAGGGGAGAGGGGAACAAATCCCATGCCCCGCTGGCTGCCCTTCGCCCTCCTGTTCCTCGCCCTGCTCGGCGTGCTCGCCTACGGCCTGCTGCGGCCGTCGGCCGGGCCGAGCCGCGAGCCGCTCGACGTGCAGGCGCGATTCGACACCATCCCCCGCACCATCGGCGACTGGACGAACACCACCGACAACACGCTCTCGGACCGCACGGTGAACGTCGGCCGCTTCCAGGCCTATCTGAGTCGGGTGTACACGCACCCGACGCTCGGCGCGGCGGTGTCGGTCATGGTTCTGTACGGCGAGCCGGGCGACACCGGCGCCCACGACCCGAAGGTGTGCTACGCGGGCAGCGGGTGGAACCTTGACGGTTTACCGCGCAAGGCGCGTGTCGGGGAAGCGGAGTCGGGCAAATCCACGACCTCAGAATTGTGGTCTGCCAGATTCCGAAAGTCGGAAGAATCGCTACATGTGTACTGGGGGTGGGGAGTGAACGGCGAATGGCAGGCGGCCGACAACCCGCGGTTCACGTTCGCCAGCCACCGGCGGATTTACAAAGTGTACGCCCAGAGGATGATCGCCAACACCGCCCCGCCTTCGACCACCGACCCGCTCGCCGAGTTCGTGCCGAAGTTCCTGAGCTGTGTGAACGACGCCGTACCGCCGCTGACCCACTGACACACCACCCGAACGCTCAACGGGATGATGCCAGGTATGACTGACTACGCCCCGGCGGACGCCCCCGCCGAACCATTGACTCCGCCGTGGCCCGCGGTGGACGACATCCCGCCGACGGCGGCGGTCTACCTGACCGCGCCGGCCGGCTGGTACTCGTCGTTGAAGCCGACGTTCGACATGCTGGCGGCGGCGGTGTTCACCGTCCTGCTGTTCCCGTGCATTGCCGCGGCGTGGGCGGCCATCAAGATCAACTCGCCCGGCCCCGGCGTGTACGTGCAGACCCGCTCCGGCCGCAGCCGCCGGCCGTTCCGCATCTTCAAAATCCGCAGCATGAGGCACGACGACGCGACCGCCGCCGACCTGAACTGGGCGAAGAAGGGCGACACCCGCATCACCTGGGTGGGCACCCTCCTGCGGAAGCTGCACCTGGACGAACTGCCACAACTCTTCAACGTCCTCCGCGGCGAGATGAGTCTGGTCGGCCCGCGGCCCGAGCGCCCCGAGGTGATCGCGCTGAAGGGGCTGCCCGACGAGGTGCCGGGGTACACCCTCCGCACGCTCGTCCGCCCCGGCGTGACCGGCCTGGCGCAAATCCAACTGCCCGCCGACTCGGACGTGACCAGCGTGCGGCACAAGGTGTACTACGACCTGTATTACCTGTCGCACCAGAGCGTGTGGCTCGACCTCCGCATCTGCGCCGGCACCGTCCTCAAGTGCTTCCTGAGTCCGGAGGCGCTCCAGAAACTGCTCTTCCTGCCCACCCGCGAGCAGGTGTGTGAACACTTCCTGTCGTTGCTGGTCGCCCCCGAGGCCGTGGGCGAAGTCGCCCCGGCCACGGTGGTGTGATGCCCGACCTCCCGCGCGTCGTCTACCTCACGCACCGCGTGCCCTACCCGCCCGACAAGGGCGACCG
>JANNVG010000214.1:0-4413 GCA_031414395.1 Fimbriiglobus sp. | reverse complement strand
TGAACGCCGCCCGGTGCGGGTTCGGCTCGTGCATGTTCACATGGATGATCGGCCTCCAGCACATGCGGTTTCCCGATGGCGGGTCGGGTCTGCTCACCGTCACGCCGGTCTTCGTAGGGGTGGCCATCGTGTTGGCGCTGGTGGTGGGGTTCTTTTCGACCCGATTCCGCGCGCTCGGTCTCGCGCCCGTCGCCGCGACCGTGGTGTGCCTCGGCATCCTGTCGATGACACTCACCCAAGAGGTGCAGTGGTGGGGCACGTCCGCGTTCTTTGCCGGGTTCGTGTTGGGAACAGCCGCCGTCCTTCGACCGCAATTCTCTCCCCCAGTTACCAAGCCGTGGCCGGAGTGGGTCGAACGTGCCCACCGCTTTCAGAAGTGGTACATCGGCGTGTTCGCCGCACTGGCCCTCTTCCCGAACCTGGTGTTTGTCGTCATCAGCTTCGCCCGAGCAAAAGGGTTCGTGCTTTCGCCCGAGCTGTCAGCGATGGCCCGCTGGTATGCCCTAGTCATTTCCGCCGTGCTGTGCGTGTGGTGCTGGCTGCGGTTCTTCCGGCCGTTCGTGGAGTTGTGCCTGGAGCCGTTCTTCCGGGTGCTCTACCGCGTGAAGGCGACCGGCGCGACGCAACTGCCGGCGTTCGGCCCGTGCCTGGTGGTGGCCAACCACGCCTGCTGGTTCGACCCGTGCTTCCTCGGCATGATCCTGCCGCGGCCGATCACCCCCGTCATGACGCAGCGGTTCTACAACGTGTGGTTCATCAAGCCGCTGCTCAAGTACGTGTTCCGCGTCATCGTGGTGCCCGAGACGCTGATGAAGCGGGAGACGCCGGAACTGGAACAGGCGGTGGCGGCGCTCGACCGCGGGGAGGTGGTGGTCATCTTCCCGGAGGGGTACTTGCGGCGGAAGGAGGAGGTGCCGCTGCGGCGGTTCGGGCAAGGGGTGTGGCGCGTCCTGAGCGCCCGGCCCGACACTCCCGTGGTGGTGTGTTGGATCGAAGGCGGGTGGGGCAGCAAGTTTAGCTTCAAGGACGGCCCGCCGACACAGAACAAGCGGATGGACTTCCGCCGCAAGATCGACGTGGGCGTGTCGGCGGCGGAGGCGGTGCCGGCGGACGTGCTGGCCGACCAGATGGCCACGCGGCTGCACCTGATGAATCGCGTGTCGGCGGCGCGGGCGGTGCTGGGGTTGGAACCGCTGCCGGTGTTCGAGCGGGTGAACGCGGCGGAGCCGCACGACGCCCCGGCATAACCGCCACCACCGTTCAAACCCTACAACCCGTCAGGTTTCACCGAACCGCACGCCCGGCACAGCTTCCGGCTCAATTCCGCTTGCTCCGTCGCACTTGAATTGAATCCGGCGCAAGGGGGGAATACCCTTCAACGTTCCTCCCTCGAATCGGCACAACCGATTCCGGTCGGCACGCCGCCGCCACCCCGCACGGACGCCTTCCGCCGCCCGCCGCCACGGAAGCACTCCCATGCTGAAACGCTTGCTCCTCGCCGCCCTCCTCGCCGCCACCCTGCTGCCGCTGGCCGGCTGCCGGCTGTTCAACCGCGACTGCAACCAGTACGACAGCCGCCGCATTGCCGAGCGCGACTGCCGCTGAGCTTGAGTCGAAATCGGTCGGCGGGGGTGAATTCCCCCGCCGGCCGCACCACTTTCCATCCGCGGGGCACCTCTCGCCCGACCGCCGCCCCTTCGCCCACGCCACCAGCCGGCACAGCTTCGGCGCTTTGCGACATGGTCTAGCTTGCCCCGAGTTGCACCTCCCCGCCACCCGCGCATACTTCCACAGCACGCGGGGCCTGGCAGGACGCCCCCCGCCGCGTGGGGAAGGAATCCCGACCGCACCGACGGACCGGCCGCGAGCCTCTCGCGCCTGGAGCCTGGAGCTTGGAGGTTCCCACCCGTGACTCACTTTCGTCGCACACTGTTCGTCGGGCTGATCCTGCTCGGTGCGTCCCTGTCGGTCGGGTGCCACCTGGGCATCACCAACCGCCCGGCCCTCTTCCCGAACATCGCCTACTCGCCCTCCTACGCCCGCGCCGGCGGCTACGGGGCCGGGTACGGCGGTGCGGGGGGGAACGGGTGCGGGCCGGCCGGCTGCTACCGCGAGTTCGGCCCGAACGCCGGGTGCGGCGGGTGGCTGTTCCGGGGGCCGAACTCGGCCTACGGGTACGGCTACGGCGGCCAGGGCTACGGCGGTCCCGGCTCCGGGGGGTCTCCGACGGTGACGGGGCCGGTTTACGACGCGCCCGTCACGATGATGCCGTCGTCCGGCGGGTATGATCTGCCGGTGTATGGCGGCGGGTACAGTACGCCGGCCCCGACGCCGGGGTGTGCCGGGTGCGGGGCGAGCGGCGGGGGGATGTCGGGCATCCCCATCGCCGGCACGGTCGGCGGACCGCCAATCGCGGTCAGCCCGGCCGGCGGTGGAATGCCGAGCGGCCCCTACTACGGCGGCGTGCCGAATGTGGTGCCAGGTGGCGGCCCGGTTCACGGCGTGCCATACGATTCGGGCGCGGTGCCCACGCTCAAGCCGCCGCCGGGGTCGATCCCGCTCCAGATGCCCAGCGAGATGAAAGAGGCGAAGAAGATCGCCATTTCGGGCAAGTGAACCGTGGGTCGCAGCTCAGGAAGTGTCGACTGCCGACCGGCCGCTCGACGAGGGCACAGGGCGACGCAGGAAAGCGGGGCGGGGCGTAGAGGTAGGGTGGGTCCAGCGAGCGCCTCGCTCGTGCCGACCCACGGAATCCGCCCACGTGGGTCGGCGCGAGCGAGGCGCTCGCGAGACCCACCCGACGCACACCCGATCTCTGAGCCGCACTGAACGGGGGGCACCGGAGTCAATTGTCTAGCGGCCGCGGTTGAACAGCGGGCGGGTGAGCAGCCCGAACCCGAACAGCCCGCCCGAACGCGACCCGCACCCGCACGCCGACGGCGCGCCGAACCCGACCACGACGGACGAACCCCCGCCGCACTCGGCCGCCACACTCCCACCAGACACGACCGACGCCACCGGCGGGAACCCACACTCGCCGACCGTCACCGGCATCGCCACCACCGTCGGGCACGGCACGCCGGTGACCACGACCTGATCCTTCTCGTCCTTCTTCAGCGTCACCTTGAATCCGGACTCCGACTTGATTTTCGTGCGGTCCGATTCGTCTCACGACGACTTCTCGAGCGCGGCGCTCACCGGCCCGTCGAGGAGGAGGGTTCGCACCTGACTGGTGGTGTCCGCGTTCGCCTTCTCGGCGGGCACCACCAGTTCCCACTTGAGCGTGGTGTTAACGGCGTCGTATTTCACCCCGTCCACCGCGAACGTGATCTGCAGTTTGTCCAACCCGGCCTTCGCCGCCAAAAGCGACGGCGTTCTTCGCCGCCCACGCGAAGTGACCGTCGCCTGGGTCGAGGGACGCCGCCCCGAGTTTCCGGTGGCCGTCCTGTGTCGCGTGCGGGGCGTGTCGCGGGCCGGGTACTACGCCTGGCGGACCCAGTCGCCCAGCGACACCGCCCGGCGACGCGACCACCTGGCGGACACGATTCGGACGATCCACGACGAGTCGCACAAGGGCACCTACGGCAGCCCGCGGATGGCCCGCGAGTTGGTGGCCCGGGGCGTGGCGTGCGGTGTGAACGGTGGCGAAGGTGATGGCCGAGGCCGGCGTTCGAGCGAAGACGACGCGGCGGGCCGTTCGCACAACGGACTCGAACCACCGCCTGCCGGTGCCCGAGAACGTCCTCGACCGGGAGTTCACGGCGTCCAAGCCGAACGAGAAGTGGGTCATGGATTTGACGCACGTGCCGACGCGGGAGGGGTGGCTGTTCCTGGCCCTCGTGGTGGACCTGTTCTCGCGGCAGATCGTCGGGTGGGCGATGGGCGCGACGATGACCAGCCGACTGGTGGTGGACGCGCTGGCGATGGCGGTGAGCCGACGCGGGCCGGTGGCGGGGGTGATCGCGCACTCGGATCGGGGGAGTCAGTACGCGAGCAATCACGACCAGTCGGCGCTGAGGTGGTACGAGCTGGTGGGGAGCATGAGCGGGGTGGGCCAGTGTTGGGACAACGCGGTGATTTAGAGCACCTTCGGGCGGCTGAAGGTGGAGTTGCCTCACGGCAAGCGGTACGCCACGTGAGACGAGGCGAAGGCGTCGATCTTCGAGTCCGGCCGCCAGCACCGGGGCGGCGTCGGGCACATCGACCACGGCGGTTTGGCCGGAAGCCGCATCGTGGATCAGGTAGCTGTAGTTATCGGTGCGGCAGGGAATCGTCACAAGTTCAAGCGCCATGGTCTTCGGCCTTATCCGGGGTATGATAGCTAACGATTGACCGGGGAGAGACGGACCGCAATGCATCTTGATGTTCTGGACCTGCGAAACTTCTATTACCGCACGGCACTGGGCCGGGTGG
>JANNVG010000213.1:0-1676 GCA_031414395.1 Fimbriiglobus sp. | reverse complement strand
GTGGCAATTCAACCACCCGGCGGCTCACGCCGCTCGGCTCGCCTGACCTCACACCTTCCGCTTCCGCGGTCTCGTCCTCGCCCGTCGGGTGGCCGGCTGCTTTCGCACCCACCGGATGAACGCGGACAACTCTGCCGCCTTCCGTAGTTCACGAATCGTCGGGTAGAGCACGGCGAGCGTGGCGTTCGTAAACGTGGCGTGAACCATCGAGTGGCACTGCCCGCAGATCAGTTCCACATCGTCTTCCGTCCCGCCCTTCGCCTTCGGCAAACAGTGGTGCTTGGTCAGCCCGGCCGGCGGGAACGACCGCCCGCACAGTTGGCACGGCACCGCGGGCGGTTCGGCCGGCATCGTCGGCCCCCCCAGGGTGTTGCCACCACGAATACATTACCCGTGCCGGACGTTCGCCCCAAAATGTGGTCTGCACGCTACGCGAACGGGTTCGGATACGCTCGCGGAGCGAGCAGACCACTTCCCACCGAGATTTCACATGACCCCACTGTTGTTCGCCGCACTCGCCCTGACTGCCGATCCCGCTCCGACTGACTGGAAGGAGGCGGAGAAGGCGTACCTGTCGAACGTCACGCAGGTGACGAAAGACTTCGTGCGGGCCGGCGAAGGGTACTTCGCGCCGGACGGCAAACAGGTCATCTACCAGGCCGAGGAGAAGGACACGGGCAACCCGTTCTACCAGATCTTCGTGCAAGACCTGGCCACCGGCAAGAACTGGAAGGTGAGTCCGGGCAACGGCCGCACCACGTGCGCGTACTTCCGCCCGGACGGCAAGCGGATCATCTTCGCCAGCAGCCACGAAGACCCGGACACGAAGAAGCTCCAGGCGGCCGAGTTCACGCAGCGGGAGGCGGACGCGAAGGCGGGCGTGCGGCGGCGGTACGCCTGGGACTTCGACCCGTTCATGAAGATCTACGAGGCGGACATCGACGGCGGGAACCGCAAGTGCCTGACGCCCGACGCCAAGGCGTACACGGCCGAGGGCAGCTACAGCACCGACGGCAAGAAGATCGTTTACAGCAGTGGGAACGCGGGCGACGTGCAGTTGTACATCATGGACGCGGACGGCAAGAACGCGAAGGCCATCACCACCGCAAAGAACTGTTACAACGGCGGGCCGTTCCTGAGTCCGGACGGCACGAAGGTGATCTTCCGCAGCGACCGCAAGGAGAAGGACCGCCTGCAACTGTATGTGGTGGACGCCGACGGCAAGAACGAGAAGGCGCTGACGGACAACGACAAGTGGGTGTACTGGGCGCCGTACTGGTACAAGGACGGTAAGCACATCATCTACACGGCCGCCGACCACGCCGACGAGAAGGCCCGCCCGAACTACGACCTGTACTGGATGAACATCGAGACGGGCAAGACCACCCGCATCACGCACGCGCCGGGGCAGGACGTGCTGCCGGTGTTCAGCCCGGACTCCAAGAAGGTGATGTGGACGACCAGCCGCGACGGGCGGTCGCCGACGCAACTGTGGATCGCCGACTTCACCCCGCCGACCGACAAGTAGGTCGTGGTCGAGCGACCGCGAAGCGGGAGCGAGGCCCGACGGCGAACCAGCCATCCGCACATCCCGAATAGAACCGCGGCCCGCCCCGGGCGCGTGGGCACCACCCCAAACGACAAGCGGGAGGGGACCCCGCCCGGGGGGGGGGGGG
>JANNVG010000212.1:0-1611 GCA_031414395.1 Fimbriiglobus sp. | reverse complement strand
CACCAAACCCGACGGCCGCCTCTTCCGGTGCCCTGTCGAACTCAGTAGTATTCCGCTGCCGGCTCAGAATTCTAACTTCCCCGCGTCGGTCGTCGGGAATTTCGGGAACTGATCGCGCTGGAGATTCGCTTGCGGGGGCCGAAGGCGACGGACGACGCGGCGTTCGATGCGGTGGCAAAGGCGAAGCGGGCGGTGGCCGAGCGGGTGGAGGCGGGCGAGAAGAAGCTGAAGGCCAACTCCCCCGACGCGAAGCCCGATAAGAAGTAGCCGGTTCAACCGCCCACCTCGCTCCGTCCCCGCCGCCCGCAACTCGCCCGATCCGTATGCGCCCGGTGCCGTGCTACTTGAAATACTCGTCCGGCGTTTTGCCCGGCTTCCAGGCGTCGTCTTTCTTCGAGGCGAAGTGCGTCGGCTTGTACTCGCCCACCAGGTCCACGGTCGTCTTGTCCGGGATCTTGTCGTCCAGGCCCACCGCCCACAGGCAGCCGTTCACGAACAGCCGGCGGGTGCCCTCGAAGGCGAAGTCCTCGCCGCAGCCCATCGTGCTGGTGAACACGCGGGCCGCCTTCCCGCCGCTGCCGGTGTACATCCGCGTCCACGCCACCGGCATCATCGTGTCGTTCTTCTTCCCGGTCACGGCCTTCGAGTCCGGCTTGAGCGACTCCGTCACCTCGCCCATCACCAGCGGGGTGCAGTCCTTCAGCGGCAGCTTCACCTCGTACACGTCGGAGGTGCCGAAGATGCTCCCGGCCTCGATCCCCTTCAGGATGGGGTTCTTCTCCTCCCCCTTCGCCACCAGCCCGCGGGTGCCCTCCTTGTTGTGCGCCCCGTAGTGGTTCACCCACGTCTCGCCCAGCACCTGCTTGCCGAACCCGCCCTCGTACCCCTTCTCCTTGCCGTTCGCGTGGTACTTCGCGTACGCCTTGCTCGACGGCGTGAACCCGTGCGTGGCGGTGCGGAAGCCGACCACCGGCTTGCCGCCCTCGACGTAGTCCACGATCAGTTTCATCTGCTCGTCCGGCAGGTTGCGGTAGCGGGTGAACACGACCATCAGGTCGGCGTCCTTGAGCGCCTCCAGGCCGGGGATGTTGCTCTTGTTCGGCTGCACCGTGCCGTCCTTCGGGTCGATGGCGAACAGCGTGGTCGTCTTGAACCCGTGGTGCGTGGTGAGGATCTTCGCCAGCGCGGGCAGCATCTCCTCGGAGCGGTACTCCTCGTCGCCGGACACGAGCACGACGTGCTTGCCCACGCCGACGCCCTTGGCGTCCTTCGGCGGGGTGAGCGTCACCCACGGGTCGGCGGCCAGCAGCGGGGCGGTACACACGAGCAGGGCGAACAGCGGGCGGAACATGCGTGGCTCCGAAGAGGGGAGAGCAGGCGGCACAGTGCAGGGTATCCGGCGAGCGACGTGTTCCAAGACCTCGGCCCTGTCTCCCGTGGGTGACCCGGAGACCTCACCCCCCGGCCCCCTCTCCCAGGGGAGAGGGGGGTGCCCGTTCGCAGACCTCACCCCCCGGCCCCCGCGGCCCCGGGGGGCGGGGGGGGTGGACGAGGCCAGGCGGGGGGCGAGTCGCGGGGCCCCCGCCCCCCCCGCGCGGTGGAACCCCCCCC
>JANNVG010000211.1:0-5540 GCA_031414395.1 Fimbriiglobus sp. | reverse complement strand
TGAAGAGCAGAGATTTTTATCCTCACTCGCCTCCGTCTTCTCTGTGCCCCTGTGCCTCTGTGGTTAGTCCGAATTGTCCTCTCTGGTGCCCTCATGTGCCCTCGGCGGTGAAATCTTCTTCTGTCCGCCTTCACCCCCCCGCGTGAAACCGCCTGTAGATCGCGCCCAGGCCTTGCGGTTCGATGGTCACGTCGTCCAACTCGTACCCGCCCAACCACGCCATCAGCCGCGGCACTTCGCCGGCGTAGTCGAACCGCACGCGGTCGCCGTCGGGCCGCACCGCCTCGCCGTCGGGTCCGCTCGTCGGCGGTGTCCCCTTTACCCGCACGCTCACCTTGCGGAACGTGCCCAACTCGCTCATCACCTGATGGTGAACCAGCTTCCCCTTCCGCAAAATGATCACGCGGTCGCACACCGCCTCCACCTCGCTGAGCACGTGCGACGAAAACAGGATCGCCTTGCCCGCCGCCTTCGCCTGCTTAATCTGCACCAGGAACTCGTCTCGCATGGTCGGGTCGAGGGTGTTCGTCGGTTCGTCGAGGATCACCAGCGGCACGCGGGGAAGTAGCACCGACAGCAGCGCCACCTTCCGCTTCATGCCGCTGCTCATCCGCGTCAGCGGGGTGTCGGGGTTGATGTCCAGCTTCTTCGCCAGGTCGTCCACTTCGGTGCCATACTTCTCGCCCCGCAGGTCGCCGAGGAACTTGACGATCTGCCGGCCGGTCATGGTGTCGTACAGCCGCAGTTCGCCGGGCAGGTACGTCACCAGCCGGCGGGCCTGCACCGACTGCTTCCAGCAGTCGAACCCGCCGAGCGTGGCCGTGCCGGACGTGGCCCGGAGGAAGCCGAGGAAGAGCCGCAGCGACGTGGTCTTGCCCGACCCGTTCGGCCCGAGCAGGCCGACCACCTCGCCGGGGGCGATGGACAAATCCAGGCCGTCGAGGGCGACGGTCGGGCCGTACTGCTTGGTGAGCTGGCGGGCGACGAGGAGCATGGGGCGGTTGGTCTCAGGGTTCAATTCAGACGGAACACGGATGAAGAGGATGAAAGCAGGGATGAAGAGGATCAGAATGAATGATTCTCGGCTCTGATCCTCTTCATCCCTGCTTGTTCCGTGTCATCCGTGTTCCGTTCTGTTGTGCCGCACCTGCCCGCGAGCCGGTGCCCACCGAGAGAGGATACAATATCGCAACCTCCCCCAGCGGATTCCACCATGGACGCCTTCATCCTGTCCGCCGTCCGCACGCCCGTCGGCAAGTTCCTCGGCGGGCTGAGCGAATTGCCCGCCCCGAAGTTGGGTGCCGTGGCCATCGCCGAAGCGGTAAAGCGGGCGAACGTCTCGCCGGCCGCGGTGGACGAATGCGTGATGGGGTGCGTGGTGCAGGCCGGGCTGGGGCAAGCGCCGGCACGTCAAGCGGCGATCTTCGGCGGGCTGCCCGACACCATCCCGGCGTTCACCGTGAACAAGGTGTGCGGGTCGGGGTTGAAGGCGGTCATGCTGGCGGCGCAGAGCATCAAAGCCGGGGACGCGCACGTGGTCGTCGCCGGCGGGATGGAGAGCATGAGCCGCGCGCCGTTCCTGCTGCCGAACGTGCGGGGCGGGTACAAGTACGGCGACCAGACGGCGAAAGACTCGCTGGTGCTCGACGGGCTGTGGTGTCCGTTCGAGAACTGGGCGATGGGCGAGGCAGCCGAACACATTGCGAGCAAGTGTGCGATCAGCCGGGCGGACCAGGATCGGTTCAGCGCGCAGAGCCACCAGCGGGCGGCGGCGGCGTGGGCGGGCGGGGCGTTCGCGGCCGAAGTGGTGCCCGTCACGGTGGGCAGCGGGGCGAAGGCGACGACGGTGAGCAAGGACGAAGGCATCCGCGCCGACAGCACCGCCGAAGGGCTGGCCAAGCTCCGGCCGGCGTTCCGACCCGACGGCACCGTGACGGCCGGGAACGCCTCGCAACTGAGCGACGGGGCCGCGGCGTTGGTGGTGGCGAGCGGCGATGCCGCGGGTCAACTCGGAACGAAGCCGCTCGCCCGCATCGTGGCGTATGCCACGTCCGGCGTTGCCCCGAAGGACATCTTCATCGCCCCCGTGCCGGCCGTGCAAATGGCGCTGGCGAAGGCCGGGCTGACGGCGAGTGACATCGACATGTGGGAGTTGAACGAGGCGTTCGCGGCGCAGCTGCTGGCGTGCGGCAAGGAACTCGGCCTGGACGAAGCGAAGGTGAATGTGAACGGCGGGGCGGTGGCGCTGGGCCACCCGATCGGGGCGAGCGGGGCGCGGGTGCTGGCCACGCTCGTTCACGCGCTGCACGCCCGCGGCGGGCGGTACGGGCTGGCGTCGTTGTGCCTCGGCGGGGGCAACGCCGTGGCCATGGTCATCGAAAAGGTCTGAATGAAGAGTTTCACCGCCGAGGGCACAAGAGGGCACGAGAGGAAGAGAAGAGAGAGGGCAGCAATCAGAGTTCAAATGAATGAAGCCGCCTGACTCGTGACCTCGGCACTCTGATCTCTGTCTTGTGCCTTCCTCTCGTGCCCTCATGTGCCCTCGGCGGTGAAAAATCTGGAGTCTTCATGCACCGCTTAGCATTCCTTCTGCTGTTCCTCGTCGGGTGTGCCCCGGCGGAGCCGCCCCCGGTTCCCAAGCCCGAACGCACCGGCACCGACTGGCCGACGTTCCTCGGCCCGAACGCCGACAACAGTTCGCCCGACAAGGGCATCCTCACCGCGTGGCCGAAGGACGGGCTGAAAAAGGTCTGGGATTGCAGGCTCGGCGACGGGTACGCCCCGCCGGTGGTGGCCGACGGCCGGCTCTTCCACTTCGACCGCTTCGACGACAACTGCACCCTCACCGCCCGCTATGCCGAGACCGGCAAGCTGCTGTGGAAGTTCGAGTACGCCACCGACTACGACGACCTGTACGGGTACGAACCCGGCCCGCGGGCGTGCCCGGTGATCGACGGCGAGCGGGCGTTCCTCCTCGGCCCGGAAGGGATGCTCTACTGCGTGACGGTGGCCGACGGCAAAGAGGTGTGGAAGGTGAACACGAAGAAGGACTACCACGTCCACCAGAATTTCTTCGGCGTGGGCAGCGTGCCGCTCGTGGTGGGCGACCTGCTCATTGTGGCCGTCGGCGGCAGCCCGGACGGCAACCGCCCGGTGGACCTGCGGGACGCGAAGGGCAACGGCAGCGGGCTGGTGGCGTTCGACAAGAAGACGGGAAAGGAGAAGTGGAAGGCGACGGACGAACTGGCCAGCTACAGCAGCCCCGTGCTGGCGACCTTTCACGGCAAGAAGACGGTGTTGCACTTCGCCCGCGGCGGGCTGATCGGTTTGGACCCGGAGAACGGCAAGGAGCGGTTCGCGTTCAAGTGGCGGGCGAAGCTCCAGGAGAGCGTGAACGCGGCGAGTCCGGTTGTCGTCGGCGACACGATCTTGCTCACCGAGTGTTACGAGAAGGGGGCGGTACTACTGAAGGTGAAGGCCGACTTCACCTTGGAAACGGTCTGGAGTGACGCCGACGCCGAGGGAGACAAAGCCCTCCGCGGGCACTGGTGTACGCCGGTCGTGGATGGGAAGTACGTGTACGGCAGCAGCGGCCGGCACGAACCCGAAGGGGACTTGCGGTGCGTGGAGTTGGCGACCGGCGAGGTGAAGTGGAAGCAGGCCCGCACCCGCCGCAGCACCATCACCAAGATCGACGGGCACCTGGTCGTGCCGCCCGACGACGGCACGCTGATGCTGGTGAAGCCGAACGCCGAGAAGTTCGAGAAGGTGGCCGAGTGGAGCGAGAAGGACAACCCCGACTTGCGGTCGCCGTGCTGGGCACCGCCGGTCGTCGCCCGCGGGCTGATGTACGTGCGGGGCAAGGGCAAGCTGTGCTGCTACGAGTTGATCCCGGCGAAGTAGCGGGCATGGAACCCAGAAAACGGCACGCGGATGACGCGGATTTCAGCGCGGATCAACGCGGATGAAGGCAGTGAACCACAGAGGCACAGAGACACAGAGAGGACGAAGGCAGAGTGTGCGGAACAGAACTCTGTCTCGTCTTCTCTGTGTCTCTGTGTCTCTGTGGTTAGTCTTCCGATGCTGATCCTGCCTTCATCCGCGCTGAAATCTGCGTCCTCCGCGTGCCCTCCTTCCCCACCCGACTCACATGTTCGAACCGCTCACCATCACCGCCGCCGCCCCGCTCCTTCGCACCGGCGAACTGACGCCGTCCGAGCTGTTGGAGCAGTGCCTCCGCCGCACCGACCTCTACGAGCCGTCGGTGAAAGCCTGGGTGTATCTCGACCGCGAGCGGGCACGCCAAGAAGCTGCGAAAGCGACCGACGAGATCAAAGCCGGGAACTACCGCGGGCCGCTTCACGGCATCCCGATTGGCATCAAAGACATCATCGACGTATACGACATGCCGACCGGGTGCGGGTCGAAGCTGTGGGCGAACAGCTACGCCCGGCAGGACGCGACGTGTGTGGAGCGACTGCGGCAGGCCGGCGCGATCATCCTCGGCAAGACGGTGACGACGGCGTATGCGTACCTCGACCCGCCGGTCACACGCAACCCGTGGAACCTGGACCGCACCCCCGGCGGGAGCAGCAGCGGCAGCGCCGCGGCGGTGGCGTGCGGCATGTGTTTGGCGAGCCTCGGCACGCAAACCGGCGGCAGCCTGATCCGCCCGGCCAGCTACTGCGGCGTGTACGCGCTGAAGCCGACCTGGGGGCGGGTGAGCGTGACCGGCGTACTGCCGCTTGCGCCGAGCCTCGACCACATCGGCGTGATGGCCAACTGCGTGCGAGACTTGGCGGTGGTGTTGCAAGCGATAGCGAAGACGGATCGGCACGACGGCCGACCGGATGAAGCCCCGCACCCGTACCACTACACTCGCGCGGCGGCCGACGACTTGCCCGAGTACATGAAAATGCTCGGCACCTTCCCCGACTTTCTTTCTGATCGAATCAGCGCGGAGGCGTGGCGGGCGTTCGGCGAGTTGAAGGATCGCACGCGGTCGCTGGATTGGGGGTGGGAGAACGTACCACTGCCGCCGTCGTTCGCTGACTGTTGGCGGAACCACGCGACCCTCATGGGCGGTGAAGTTGCGACCGTTCACTGCGAACGGCTCGCCCGGCACGAGGACGATTACCCGCCTCGCATCCGCGGTTTAATCGAGTCGGGGATGCGAGCGTCTGCTGCGGACCTCGTCGCCGTCCTGCAACACCGTGAACAGCTCCGCAACGAGCGCGCCGCCCTGTTTCCCGACGGCTGGCAGGTAGCTGCGGTTCCGGCGACGACCGGGACCGCTCCCGCCGCTGCTACTACCGGCGACTACGCCCCACAAGGGCCGTGGTCATACCTCGCCCTTCCGGTCGTGTCGCTGCCGTTCGCTGCCACCGTGGAGGGAATGCCGTTGGCCGTGCAGTTGATCGCACGGGAATGGTTCGAGGACGATCTGCTCCGAACAGCGGCGGTACTGGAACGCGACTTGAATCGACCCGTCTGCCTGCCGCCGGTGCCGGGGGCATGACTGGCGGGCGGCGCGACGTGAG
>JANNVG010000210.1:0-4835 GCA_031414395.1 Fimbriiglobus sp. | reverse complement strand
GCGGGTAGCGGGAGAGGAACCAGAAGCCGCACAGCAGCATAGCCGCCGCCGCGAGCAGCAGGCCGGGGCGGTTGTAGCAGCGGACGTTCGTCTCCCACCGGAAGCGGCGGGGGGAGTCGGTGAGCGAACCCATGGGCGCGGACTCGGGCGGGAGGAGTTGTTCTAGTAACCGCCGTCGGCGATCACTTCCCCACCGGCGCGGCTGACCAGCGACCGCAGCACCTGCGGGGAGACCGACTCCCGCAGGAAGGTGACGTGCCCGTCGGCGAACACCACCCCGGACCCGCCGGCGTGGAACGAGAACATCTCGTCGTTCGCCCCGCAGTTCATCGGCGTCCACGGCTTGGCGCAGGTGGGGGTGGTCACCCCGCGGTGGTAGTTGGGGGTGAACGACACGCCGAAGGCGTTGTCCGCTTCGGCCCACCGCCAGTGCTTCCGCATGGCCGGGCTGGCCCCGCTCGCGGCCAGCACCGGGTCCGTGTACAGCGATTCCATCCGCTCGTTGCGGCCCACGTCCTCGGCGATGGCGATGGTGTTGCTGGTGCCGTCGCGGATCTCCTGGAAGCCCACCTTCCGCGACCCGAGCGCGCCGGGGATGAGGAACTGGCTGCCGGTGGCCGGCGTGCCGTTCGGGTCCGGGTTGATGTTCGCGTGCAGGGTGGCCCCGTAGTCGATGCACCCGAACCCCTCGCTGTCGGCCTGGGTGCCCCGCAGCCCGTCGCTCGGGCACAGGAAGATCTTCACCACGGACTTGCTGGCGGCGATGTTCCCCGGCGTGCCGTTGTACGGCTGGGTCAGGTCGAACTGTCGGGCGATGTTGTCCTGCTCCACGTACGGCAGCAGGTGGACGAACACCGCGTGCGCCTGCCGGTAGCCGCTCACGAACGGGTCGGGCATCGGCGTCTCGTTCGCCCCGCTGGTGTACCACGAGAGGGTGTGCGGGGTGCCGTCGGTCAGCCCCTGACCGCCCGGCGGCAGCTTGCCGTTGGCGCTCTCGTAGGTGTGCAGGCCGAGTCCGATCTGCTTCAGGTTGTTCCCGCAACTGATGCGGGCGGCGGCGTCCCGCACCTTTTGCACGGCGGGCAGCAGCAGGCCGATGAGGATGGCGATGATGGCGATGACGACGAGCAGCTCGATGAGCGTGAACGCCGACCGACGGGGAGAAGCGCGGCACACGGGAATGACCTCGACGGGAGAGAAGAGAAGGCGAACGCGGGAGGAATGCGGCAGGCCGGACGGGAGTGTCTGGCCCGCAAACCAGTTGACCATCGGGTGCGCGGTCACTTGGTCCGCTTGCCCGGTCCCTCTTGATCGAGCAGCAGACCGATCAGCGACTGTTCCAACTCACCGGGCTTGAAACCGAACGGCCCGCGCCCGCTCTGGTAGGCCACCTTGCCGCCCTTGTCGATCAGGTACAGGCGGTCGGGCATTCCGCTGTACGCGTGCCCGACGCGGTCGTCGATGGTGTCCACCACCAGCGGGATGGTGAACTCGAGCTTGGCGTGGCACTTGGTGGCCACTTCCGTCCGCTCCGCCAGGGTTCGCGGCTGGCGGAAGGCGATCCCAGAGGCCGCGTTGCCGGTCGACGCCGCCGCGTCGGTCGGGTGGGCCTCCCGCACGTACACGGCCAGGAACGCCGCCTTGTCGCCGTACCGCTTGTGCAGGTCTTCGAGGGCACCGAACTGGGCCCGGAACGGCCCTCACGTGAAACTGCCGAAGATGAGCACCACCGGCCGCTTGTCGCGGGAGTCGGAGAGCGTCACCTGCGCCTTCCCGTCGGGCGTCGCCAGGGTGAAGTCCGGGGCGTCCTTCCCCACCCGAGGGCCGTCGAACGGCGACCCCAGGTCGCTGTCCAGAAGCCCCTTCATCCACCCCGCCTCCGACTCCCTTTTCGCCTTGCCCTTGCCCTTCCCGCTCTCGATGGCGGCGGCCTGGAGCAGGGCGTCCCGCAGGTCGTCGGGGGTGACGTGCCCCTTCTCGCCGGACAGCTTCTTGAAGAACCCGACCATCTCCGCCTCGTTCAGCTTGCCGCTGCCGTCGCGGTCGATGGCCCGGAACAGCCGCAGCGACACCCCGGCTTGCTTCGCCCAGTCGGAGCGGTCGGACCAGTCGAAGTCGTCGGCCGTCACGCCCCCGTCGCGGTCGCGGTCCAGGTGGGCGAACGGCTCGCCCTTGAGTTCCTGCGCGCTGATCCGCTTGTCGCCGTCGGCGTCGTACCGCTCGGCGAACCACGACCAGGCGTAGCGGCTCTGCCCGGGGGCGTACCAGCCGACGCCGGCCCGGAGGGCGTCGCCGCGGCGAACCGTCGCCATCATGCGGGCCGCTTCCGACCCGGCGCCGGGCGGGAGGTAGTCGAGCAGCGGGGCCTCGAACGAGGCGTGCAGCCACCGCATCGCCGCGGCGTCGGTCGGGGAAGGGGTGCGGGGGTCCGTCACCCCCGGCTCGCCGGCGTGAGCCGCCGCCGCCAGCCCGACGGCCGAGAGGGCGGCCAGGACGCGCGTTCGCATGGTGTCACCTGCTGTGGGAGTGGTGTGACCGGCCTTACCCCTGGACGATCACCAGGGCCGGGGCGGTGTCGATCAGGTAAGTGACCTTCCGCTCCTTGGTGGAGCCGTCGGGCAGTTTCACGGAGAGCGTGACCGACAAGCGGACACTCTGCCCGTACATTTCGTGCCCGTCCGCGATCGTGTACGCGAGCAGGCGGTGGTCCGCTTTCAGGTCGTTGAAGTAGATCGGCGGGTGTCGCGCCGCCAGCGCCTCGGCCGTCTCGCCGGCCTTCCAGGCGTCCAGAGCGACGGTGAGCGTCGCGCGGGCCGCGTCGGGGTCGGCCGGCGGGGGGAGTGACCCGCCGCCGCAACCGGCCGCCAACACCGCCACCAGCGGCAGCCAACGAACGGGATGACCCACCTTCATCGCAGCCCCTCCGGTCGCGGACTCGGGTGTTAGAAGTCGTTGGCGATCACTTCGCCGCCGTCGCGGGTGCCGACCGCCCGCCAGGCGACCAGGCTGACCGAGTCGCGGGCGAACCGCACCGACCCGTCGCACAGGAGCAAGTTGATCCCGCCGGTGTGCGCGCTGCTGGCGTTCTGGAACATGGTCGGCGTCGTCCGCCAACTGCACGACCGCTGGTTCGGCAACCCGGCGTGCTGGTACAGGGTGGTGTGCTGGCCCTGAATCCAGTACGCACCGTTGTCCGAGCGGAACTGGAGCGACAGGTCCGTCGGGTTCGCGGAGAGGCAGGCGGCCGCCGCCTGGTCCGCGGTCGTCGGGATCGCCCCGGACGGGGTGATCAGGTCGGACTTCGGCGTGGCGACGGCGTTCGACCAGTCCCCTTTCAGGTGCTCGCTGGCACAGGCGGTGTTGCTCGTGCCGTCCGGGAGGGCCGCGGGGAACGGCTGCCCCTTCTGGGTGAACATGCCGAACGGTCCGTTGGTGGAGTTCACCTGCCAAGGGATGTTGGTGCCGTAGTTCAGCACGTAGCTGTTGCCCCCCCAACTGACGGGCACGGCGGTCTGCGGGTCCGACGGGCAGATCAGCGTCTTGATTGCGATCGCCCGCGGGCCGTCGTTGCCGACGTCATTCGCTGTGAGGGTGAAGTTGATCGCCCGGTGAACGTTGTCCTGCTCCATGTACGGCAGCAGATAGACGAGGGTGGAATACCGCTTCGTGTCAACCCCCGGCGGGAGGGTGCCGGTCGCCCCGATGTAATTGTGCGTGGCGAGGCCGATCTGCTTCAGGTTGTTGGAGCAGGTCATCCGCGCTGCGGCCTCGCGGACCTTCTGCACGGCCGGCAGGAGCAGACCGATGAGGATGGCGATGATGGCGATCACCACAAGCAGTTCGATGAGCGTGAAGGCGGAACGAGTCCGGGTCATGGGAGAGAACCTCAGTCGGGATGAACAGGAATGCACGGAATGAAACGACCACCGCGGGATGTCCGCGGAAGGGATGAACGCCGACCGCGCGCCGGAATTCCGGAGCGCGAACGCAGAATTCAATGGTGAGCGGACGGGTTGCGTGGGGTCACACAGGCAGGAACGCCGGTGCCGCCAGACGAACTCACACTGGATTGCGTTGATGTTCGGCTGTCGCCGGGGTCTGTGACCCAGGACGGACCGGCCTCGTAGAGGCCGGCTACAGTACCCGATCACCGCAACCTGGGATCACACCCGCGGGGGGTGGAAGATGGAGCTGGCCCGGTGCGTCGGGCGTGGGGAAGTGAACTCGAACGGGCGGTCGAGCGACTGGCCGTCGTCGGGGGACGACACGCCGACTGGGGTGAACTGCTCTTTGGTGGAGGGGGGCGAGACGGTCCCGCTGGTGACGGGTGCCGGCAGCGGGTGGGTCGGGTCGGCCGAGCAGTGCGGGCCGTGGCAGGGGGCCTTCGGCGACGGCGTGTCGTCGGCCGTTTTCGCCCCCGCCGGCTTCAGAACGACCACGTGATCGCCACACCCGGCCGTCGCGGTCCCCGCCCACGCCAGCGCAACGACCAGCACGGCGAGCAGAGCGCTCACACGGGCGGGGTGCAGGAGTGGTAGGGGGAGAGTCATGTGCGAGACTGTGGTCAACAGTACGGATTATTCCCGGTCGGAGCGTCGTACGCAACTCGAATACACCGCCGGCCGCGCGGTTCTCACCAATTAGGTGTACCAATCGAAGTCGGCAGGGAGTCCCCCACCCAGAACGCTTCGCGTTCCGACCTCCCCCGCAAGGGGGGAGGTGGGGGTTGTGGGACACGTCGTGCCAGTGACTCGAATGGGAACGCAACCACCCCACCTCCCCCCCGTGCGGGGGAGGTCGCCGGAGTTCACGCCGTGAACCCGGCGGGTGGGGGG
>JANNVG010000209.1:0-3746 GCA_031414395.1 Fimbriiglobus sp. | reverse complement strand
GGGGGGGGTTGCCGCCGGGCCGGCGGGGGTTTTTTGTTCGGGGTTAACCCAACTGGCCCACGGCCGCGTCCTCCGCCGCGGGGCCTGCCCCCCCCCCCGGGCGGCCGGCGGCCCCGCGGTTCGCCCACACCGAGGCTGCCGTGTCCAAGCGCCGCAAGCTGTTCGACCCGACCGAACTGGCCCGCTACGGCGGGCTGGCGCTGGTCGCGCAGACGGTGGTGGAAGGGTTCCTGTCCGGCATCCATCGCAGCCCGTTCAAGGGCTTCAGCATGGAGTTCGCCGAACACCGCCAGTACTACCCCGGCGACGAGATCCGCCGCATCGACTGGCGGGCCTACGGCAAGACCGACCGCTACTTCATCAAGGAGTACGAGGAGGAGACGAACCTGAAGGCGGTGCTGGTGGTGGACGCGAGCGGCAGCATGGGCTACCGCGGGAACCAGGCGCTGAGCAAGTTCGCGTTCGCCCAGCAGGTGGCGGCGAGCCTGGCCTACCTGCTGCTCGGCCAACTGGATGCGGTGGGACTGCTGACGCACGACACCAAGCCGCGGCAGTTCATCCCGCCGAAGGCGGCGGGTAAACATTTGCTCACGCTGCTGCGGACGCTGGAGGAAACGGCCGTCGGCGGGGAAACGTCGCTCGGCGTGGTGTGGGACCAGATCGCCGGTCAACACCTGAAGCGGCGCGGGATGGTCATCCTGTTGAGTGACTGCTTCGGCGACATCCCCGGCATCACGCGGGCGCTGCGGCACCTGCGGCACGGCCGACACGACGTGATCCTGTTCCAAATCCTGTCGCCCGACGAACTCGACTTCCCGTTCAAGAACCCGACGAAGTTCCGCAGCTTGGAGCAGAAGGGGTACGAACTGACCGTGGACGCGAGGCGGCTGCGGGAGGAGTACCAAAAGAACTTCGAGGACCACCGCACGCAGTTGCGACGGGTGGCGGAGGAACTGGGGATCGATTATGTGATGTTGCGAACGGACGAAGCCGTGGACCGGGCACTCGGGGCGTATTTGGCGACACGGGGGTGAACAGTTGCTCGCCCCTCGACGAGCCGGAAGCGTGAGCGACGGGGGAACGGAGACCCGTCGCTCACGCTTCCGGCTCGTGTCCTACTGTAGAGACCCGTCGCTCACGCTTCCTCGTGTCTTACCGCATCGGCTTCAGGTCCAGCGGCTTCGTCCGCTCGTCGAAGAAGAGGTCGAGCGCCCGTTTGCTGGCGTTGCCGCTCTCCAGCCCGGCCTTGAAGAACGCCACCCGCTGCTCGGATTTGCCGTGGTTGAACGACTCCGGGTTCACCCGGCCCGCCCCGCCCCGCTTCTGCAACGTGTCGTCGCCGATCGCCTTCGCCGACGTGAACGCCGCTTCCACGTCGCCCGGCTGGATCACGCGATACTTCTTATCGGCGTGGTGCGCCCACACGCCGGCCAGGTAATCCGCTTGCAGCTCCAGCCGGATGCCCGCGTTGTCCTTCTCCCGCGGCTCGAACTCCTTCAGCCGGGCGTTATACCCGAGCAGGTTTTGCACGTGGTGCCCGACCTCGTGGGCGATCACATACGCCTTCGAGAAGTCCTTCGCCGACCCCTTCAACTGCTTCTCCAGTTGGTCGAAGAACGACGGGTCCAGGTACACCTTCTGGTCGGCCGGGCAGTAGAACGGGCCGATGCCCGAGTTGGCTAGTCCGCACCCGGTGCGGATGTCGCCCTCGAACAGCTTCATCTCCGGCTCGACGTAGTTCTTGCCGTACTCCTTGCGGAACTGCTCCTTCCACACCGCGTTCGACGAGCCGAGGATCTTCTCGCTGAACTCCAACGCGCCG
Organism: Fimbriiglobus sp.; assembly: GCA_031414395.1. GTDB lineage: Bacteria > Planctomycetota > Planctomycetia > Gemmatales > Gemmataceae > JALHQU01. The sequence continues at coordinate 1,924 of JANNVG010000209.1, read as the reverse complement.
TCTTGCGGCGGCTTCCCTTCGCCGTCGCCCGGTTGGGCCACCTGCTGCTGACCGCCCGCCAGCCCTTGCAGGAACTTCTGCATGTCCGGGCTGATGATGCCGAGGGCACCGAGTACGACAATAATCAGGCCGCCGATGCCCCCGCCGACCATCAGTTTCTTCCGTCCGCCGCCGCGCTCGTCGCTCACGTTGCCGCGGTCGTTGACGTTACTCAGGTCCATTGTCGGGGCCTCCGGGGACGGGGTCACTGTGGGGCGAGTGCGGCGAACCCGTACACGAGGGTGAGTGCCGCGAACAGTACAGTCAGGGTATGGTATCCGCCCCACAGCCACCATTCGGTGAGGTACGGCTTGGCGTCGAGTACCGGCTGAAGCGCCACCCGCGCGCCCCAGAAGACGGCCACGAACCCGCACACGCACCTAGCAAGAAGCGTGCCGGCGGCCAGGTCGTCGGCAAGACACAGGCTTCCCACACCGAACGCCACGATGCACCCGACGATGTACCCGCCGTAGGTCCAGTACATCTGCAGGTGCAACTTCGGCAGGCTCGCCAGGTCCCGCTTCCAGTTCAGGCGGAGGGGCACGAGTGCCGACGCGATGAGGATGCACAACTGGGCGGCGCCCGCCAACCGGAGGATCAGAGGCAGGTGGTCACGCATGGCGGAGTCTCGTGTTGGTATTGCGATGCGGACAAGTGGCAGGGTGTCGCCAACCGAACGACTTGTTAGCCCGACGCGCGAGCGAGGGGCCAACCGCTGAACGGAAACACGGGGAGCGACACAGTCCCGTCCACCTGTAACGATTCACACTTGTCCGTCGAGTCTCCGTCCCTCGCTCGCGCGTCGGGCTAACAAGTCGTACCGAGAGCGAACCTCACCACCTGTCCGCGAAGCTCCTCGCCCCTCGCTCGCGCGTCGGGCTAACAAAACACATCCAACATGGGCACCACCACGTTCAGCACGAACGGCGGATGGAACAGGCCGAACGCCGGGGCGAGCAGCACCAGCACCGTCAGCACACGACTCGTGCCGATCTTCTTTTCGAGCAGCAACCCGCCAGCCTGGATCAGGAAGTAGAGCGTCGGCCATCCATACCCGCCGCCGGCCGGCACCGAGATCACCACATCATGAACGATACCACTGAACAGGAAGCCGACGCCGACCGCCCACCGCGGGCCGAGCCGTTTGGAGAGTGGCGCGAACAGGAAGCGGTGCGTCAGGTCGCGGAACGCGGTGTTCCACCGCCGACCCCAGAACTCGCTCAGCGAGCGGGAGAGGATCGGCCAGTTCATCAGCGGTTTGGCGTCGCGGCCGAGCGAGCGCCACAGGCACGAGAGCAGGTGAAAGCTGCCGAAGTGCAGCACGAACACCAGCCCGACCATGCCGACCCACCCGCGAAGCAGCGGCACCTCACGGAGGAAAACCGACACCGCCACGAACGCCACGCCGACGGCCAGCTTGCCGGCGGCGAACCACCACTCGCGGGGCGTCGGCCGCTTGCCGGGTTTCGTGCCGAGGAACGCGGGGGCATCGAGACCGGGCCAGCCGAACAGGTACGCGAGGTGAACCCACGGCGGGGCAGGGGAGGGGGTCCGCCGCCACGTCAGCCACTTGCACCCGGCGAAGATGGCGGCGGCCACCACCCACATCGTCACCCACGCCGGCCACTGCCAGTGCAGGCCGGCGGCGAACACCGCGGGCGGCAACACGATCAGCGGAGGCCAGCCGCGGAGGGGCGAGGGCATGATGACAGAACCGCCGGCCGCAGTTGCGGACAACCCACTGTAGACGGCCTCTGTGAGGCCGGTCGGACCTGTAGCCGGGCTCTGAGTGGCCGGTGCCACAGTAGACGGCCACTAAGTGGCCCGGGGGGCCCGGGGGGAACGAACCCCGGGCAAGTAAATATTGATAAAACGCCGGCGGGGG
>JANNVG010000208.1:0-1639 GCA_031414395.1 Fimbriiglobus sp. | reverse complement strand
GAGGGGGGCCGGGGGGGTAGGTTTCTTGACCCATCTCGCCGCCCCCTTCCTCCCCTTCGGTGCCCGCGATGTCATCTTCCGCCGCGGGTTCGCCGAGGCCATGTCGCTCACCGGCCGGGCGTTCATCAGCCTGTCCGACGGGCTGTTCGCCGCCACGCCGTTGCGAGACGTGCGACTGATCGCGGTGAACTTCCTGATCCCCGAGTTGGTGGCGTGCCCAAACCTGCGACGGCTGACACGCCTGGACTTGCGGGGCAACGACATCGACGACGCGGGGAAGGCACTGTTGGCCGCGTGCGAGTGGCTGCGACGGGTGGAAGTGACTTGTTAACCCGACGCGCGTGGGGCAAGTGGTGTCGGTTCGCCCGGTCGCCCGACGGTTTCACCAAGTGCCCAAAGTCGGGCACGTTTGCTGCTGGACCGACACCGCGATCGACGTTAAGATTCCGAGTAACCCTCTCCCCCACTCGCACCCGCAGACCACGGAGAGTTTTCCCATGCGCCGCCCGGTCGTCGGCATCGCCACCCAAACACTCCCCGGCAAGGCCGGCGGGGATCTGCCCAACTGCTGGATCATGGGCCAGCGGTACGTCGAAGCGCTCCGCACCGTCGGCGGCATCCCGTGGCTCATCCCCCTGCTGCCCCACGACCCCGACACGATGTCCGGCATCTTCGACCGCCTCGACGCCATCTTCCTGACCGGCGGGGTGGACGTGGACCCGTCGCGGTACGGCGAGACCCGCCACCCGAAGTGTGGGAACACCGACCCCGACCGCGACGCCGTCGAACTGATGCTGCTCGAACACGCCACGGCCACCAACAAGCCGGTGCTAGCCGTGTGTCGCGGCATCCAGATTCTGAACGTCGCCCGCGGCGGCACGCTGTACCAGGACGTGGCCGCGATGGTGCCGGCGGCGATGAAGCACGACTACTTCCCGACGCCCGACCGCCCCAGCCGCTCGTACCTGGCGCACGACATCACGGTGAATGCCGACTCGCACCTGGGCGAACTGCTCGGCGAGCCGGTCGCCACAGTGAACAGTATGCACCACCAGGCGATCAAAGACCTCGCCCCCGGATTGGTGCCGAACGCCTTAGCTATATCAAACTGGGAAGCCTGACGGTTAGCCGTAGCATATGCCCGGATACGCTCGGCTTGCTCAGGGGTAGGCGCGGGCATCTTGTGGCGGCCGACCCACGGAATCCACTCGGCGATTTGCGACTGATGGCACCACGCCATGTCGCAGATGGCGTCGAACGTTTCCTCCACGTCGATCGCAAAGTCGTGCGCGTTCTCGCCGAACTGGTAGGTGTCGTAGGTGTTGAGGATGACCGGCACCTTGACCGGCCTCGAGATCGTCTCGTCCGCCGGATACTCGGGCGTGAAGGCGTGCGGCACATTGATCATATATGCCACCTCGCGCACTGCCGTCGCCACCGCCATGTGGTCCACATGAAGGCCGGCGCGCGGGTCGCTGGCGACGGGCGGGCAAAAGAGGTAATCCGGCTCGAAATCGCGAATGACCTTCCACATTGCGGCGAGCAGATCCGTCGTCACCCGCAGGCACGCCTCGCGCGGAACCTGCCCGTCCGGCAGCCGCAACTGCGCAAATTGAAAACCACCGACGGCCGCTGCCGC
>JANNVG010000207.1:0-6776 GCA_031414395.1 Fimbriiglobus sp. | reverse complement strand
CTCGCCGAGAGTCGGACGGGGGCCTTCATTCGCTCCACGCTTGTCACGCCGGTCAATTCCCCGTTCCGACTCTCGGCGAGAGTCGGCCACCCGGTTAATCCTCCAGCTTGCCGCTCTTCTGGATGGCCCACAGCAGTCGTGTTCCCAACACGGTGCTCACGATCACGCCGATCACCCCGAACACGCTCACGTCCCACAGGAGCGGTTGGGCCTTCTGCGCCCACATGAACGCCGACCCGACGAACAGCGCGCTCGCCAACATGCCGAACACCAGCCGATTCACCGACGGCTCCAGGTGCTGGTGCTGGAGCTGCACGGCGAACTTCTTCTCGCGGGCGAACCGCATCACGTCCCGCACCATCCGCGGCAGCGTGCCCAGCACCTCCTCCCAGTCCCGCAGCCCGCTCGCCATCTTCTGAATCATCCGCTTGGGCGACAGCCGTCGCCGCGTGAACCGCCCGCGGTACGACTCCAGCACCGTCGTCAGGTTGAACTTCGGGTCGAGCAGGCGGGCGGTGCCCTCCAGCATCACCAGCACCTTCGCCAGCAGGCTGACCGACGGCGGCAGCACGATCTGGAACCGCCGCACCGACTCGGTCAGCTCGTCGAGCGCCACACTCAACTCGAACTGGTTGAGGGGCATCCCCCAGTAGAAGGTGATCTGGTCGGCCACCTCCGCCTGAAGGGCCGCGGTGTCCAGGTCGGGCGGCACCTGGCCGATGGTCATCACCAGGTCGGTCAGGGCGGCGGCGTCCTTCGTCATCACCGCGATCATGCCCTTCTCGATGTTCGCCCGCAGGGTGTCGTCCACCCGCCCGACCATGCCGGCGTCGAGCAGGCCGATCACCCCGCCGGGCAGCACCAGCACGTTGCCGGGGTGCGGGTCGGCGTGGAAGAAGCCGTCGCGGAAGATCATGTCGAGGAACACGCGGGCGCCGCGACGGGCCAGTTCGGCCCGCACGCCCGGCTCGATCTCGGCCGGCAGTTGGGCCGACACCGGCACGCCGTCCAGCCGCTCCATCGTCAGCACGCGGGCGCCCGACCGCGCCGCCACCGGGGCGGGGAACTTGACCGTGTCATCCTTGGCGAAGTTGCGGGCGAACACTTGCAGGTGCCGCAGCTCGCGGCGGAAGTCCAGTTCGCGGGAGAGCAGCTTGCCGAACTCGGCCACCACCGCCGTCGGCTTGTACGGCCGCACCTCGGCCAGATACTTCTCGGCCAGCTCCGCCAGTGTGGTGAGGATGGACAGGTCGGACTCGATCTTCGGGCCGAGGTTCGGGTGCTGCACCTTCACCACCACCGCCCGGCCGTCGGGCAGGGTGGCGCGGTGGACCTGCCCGATGGACGCCGACGCCAGGGGCGTCTCATCGAACGTGGCGAACAGCTCGCCGAGCGGCTTCTTCAGCTCGGCCTCGACGGTCGCCTTGGTCGCCTCGAACGGGTCGGCCGGGGCGTTGCTCTGCAGCTTGGCCAGTTCGTCCGCTTGCGCCGAGCCGATCAGGTCGCGGCGGGTGCTCAGCATCTGCCCGAGCTTGATGAACGTGGTGCCGAGTTCGGTGAGGGCGAGCCGCAGGCGGGCTTCGGGGGTAGCGTCGGTGATGGGGCGGATGGCGGTCTTCCGCATCAGGCGGGTGACGAACCGCAGGTCGAGCTTGGCCAGCCAGTCGGCCAGCCCGTACTTGACGAGCACGCCGGCGATCTCGGCCAGGCGGTTGCCGTTGCGGGCGAGTTGTGGAATCTGGGCGAGGTTGACGGCCATGCCGGTGTTGTACAGAGCGAACCAGGGCGTGAGAAAAAGCAGCCACGGATGACACGGATCAAGAGGATCAGAAGAGATTCACCGCATCGAACGCGGCGGGCGCGGAGAATGTAAGCCGAGGAAGTCTGTCCTCGAACTCTCCCCGTTCTGTCCCGCCCTCCCAGCGCCCTCTTGGTTGCAATCCTGCTTCCGAATCCTCTTCATCCGTGTCATCCGTGGCCGCTTTTCTTGAATCGCCCAAACTTCACTTGGCGGTCGGCGGGGCGATCTTCACGAACGGCTTGCCCTTCTTGTCCAAGTGGCGGTTCAAATCCACCACGTCGAAGTCCACCTTCGCGCCGCCCTCCGGCACCTCCACTTTGGCCGCCCACAGGACGGCGTTCGTCACCACCCGGCGGAACGGCTCGTTCCCCCAGTTGCGGTGGAAGTGCCCGCCGGTGAACCCGAACCCGCGCCCGCCGTCCTTGCGGTCATAGGCCCACGCCATCGTCTCCAGCCGCCCCTTGTTCAGCTTGGCGTCGTCGGTGCCTCGCTTGTCGTCCGGCGGGATCGCTTGCAGGATTGGCGTCACCCCCTTCGCCGCGGTCACGTCGTTCCCGCCGCCCGTCCACCGCATGTTGAAGTACCACTCGTCGGTGACGGTGAACGGCTTCACCCCGCTGCTGATCGGGTGCTTGGGCAGCTCCCGCACCTTCGCGTCCCAGTGCGGGTTGGTGGAAATCTTGGCGTCGTAGTACCCGCCCATCCAGTTCATCACCGTGTCGCCGTGCTTCGGGTCGTAGTCCACCGCGTAGTGCAGGTTCACCCACCCGACGCCTTTCTCCATGTACCCGGCCATCAGCTTCAGCCGCTCCTTCTGCACCGCCGGGTGCTCGCCGCGGCCGTCGGCGTAGAACACGATGGCGTCCGCCCCGTCAAACACCTTCTCGTCTTTCGGCCAGCCGTCCCGCACCATGACCGGCCACACGCCGTTCTGCTTGAGCAGGTTGCACAGGACGGCCGTGCCGGCGAAGAACTCGTGGTCGCCGGGGCCGTGGCTCTTGGTGCCGGCCACCAGCACCACCTTCTTCCCCTTGAAGTCCTTCGGGGGCGGCTCCTCCAGCTTCACCCCACTCTGGTCGTAGGGGTCGAAACCGAGTTCCTTGATCTGCTCGGGGGTCGCCCCTTCTTTGGGCGGTTGCTTCGGCTCCTGGGCGGCGGCGGTCAGCGCGACCGCGGCGACCGTGAGCAGGGAGAGGAGGCGGGGCATGTGGCACCTGTAAGTGTCGGGGTGGGGCGGCGGTATGCAAGTCATGCCAAACCGCAGCGATACTCTAGCCGATGCTATCTGGGCGAACCCGGCCCGCAAGGGCCGTGGGTGGCGAGACCAACCACCCGCCGACCTTGCGGTCGGGGTTCGCCAGGAACAGCCGAGGACGCCCGCGGTGATCCCCACCCCAACCGCCGACATCCTGTACGCCCTCTTCCCGAATTCCTCCCCACCCGCCTGCACGCCGATCCGCGGCGACCAGATGCCGGAGCCGTACCGCTCGCTGCTCGTCCACTCGCACCACATGACGGTGACGGTGGAGCGGCACTACGGCGGGCCGGTCGATGTGAAAGTACTGGACACGGCGCGGAGCGGCGACGAGTACGCCCGCCAGATCCTGCTCGAATTGCAGGGCACACGCCGGGTGGTGCAGTTCGGCATCGTGCAAATCGACCTGAGTCTGCTCAGCCCGGTGGTGCGAGACAAGATCGTCGAAGGCCGGACTCCCCTCGGCCGGGTGCTGATCGAACACGACGTGTTGCGGCACATCCAGCCGGCGGGCTATCTGCGGGTGGAACCGAACGCCGACCTGTGCCGGTGGTTCGGGCTGACGGAACCGGCGACCACCTACGGGCGGTTGGGGGTCATCTTCACCGACGGCCGCCCGGCGATCGAAGTGCTGGAAATCCTGGCCCCGGTGGGATAGCAGCCGACGGCAACACAGTCGGGGTCAACGTCGGCCTTGCCAGATGGCCGGGTCGCGGCTGGTATGGAACACTGAGATGACGGACACGCGTTGCGGCTCCTCGACGTAGTACACGCAGTACGGGAAGCCTTGCACCATCGACTTCCGCACGTCTTTGTAGACGAGGGCGTGGGCGCGGGGTTGTGCCCCGATGCGGGCGAACGCGGCCTGCACCGCGTCCTCGAACTCCTCTCCCTTTCCCGATTGGCGCGCTTCGTACCAGTCGTGGGCTTCGTCGAACTCTTCCTGAGCGACCTCCCACAAGACAACTGGCAGGCTCATTTCCGCCTCCGTGCTTGGGCCGCCGCTTTCACTTGCTCCCACGGAACGACACGCGACGGGTCGGCACGGTACGCGGCCAGTCGGCGGTCGAGTTCGGCCTTCATCGCGTCGGTCAGCGGCGCGGCCTCGGCTTCCGCGGTCACGCTGTCCAGGATGGCGTGCGCGATGAGCACCCGCTCGTCGGCGGACAACGCCAAGATCGGGGCGAGGTCGATGGGTGGGGTGTCGATGGGTGGGGTGTCGATGGTCGCGGGCATGGTCGGTTCCTCCGGAGCACGTTGAACCAGTATATCACGCCAACTTCTCCGGCCCGAAGCGGTACGGGGCGAACGGCGCGAAGCGGTAGCCGTACTGGACCGGGTGCCCGCGGAGGAACTCCTCGGCCGTCATCCGCTTCTTCCCGGCCGGCTGGAGTTCCTTCGCTTCAATGACGCTCACCCCACCTGCTCGCACAGTGAACCGGCCGCGTTCCGAATGAACCAGCAGTTCGCCGGCTGTACTCGCAGCTTCCCGGTCACTCGCAGGGCGTGCGACGACCGCATTCAGTATCACCCGCATCGGCTCCTTGCCGGGACGGTGGAAGAACGTGTACGCCGTCGGCCACGGTTGCATCGCCCGCACATGGCACGCGATCTTCTCCGCCGGTTGAGTCCAGTCGATCAGCCCGTGTTCCTTCTTCATCTTCGGGGCTTTGGTCACGAGTGCCGGATCTTGCTTCGTGCCGCTCACCGGGCCGGCCTTCATGCGCTGAATCACGTCCAGGCACAACCGCGCACCGAGCGGCGATAATCGCGCTTCGAGTTCGCCCGTCGTCTCGAACCGGCCGATCTCCACCGCTTCCTGGACGAGCATGTCGCCGGCGTCCAGGCCGGGCGTGATGTTGATGATCGTCACCCCGGTGCGGGTCTCGCCGTTCAGGATGGCGTGGGCGATGGGCGACGCCCCGCGGTACTTCGGCAGCAGCGAGGCGTGGACGTTGATCGCCCCGTGCGTGGCCGCCGCGATCACCTCAGGTTTCAGGATTTGCCCGTAGGCCGCCACCACCAGCAAGTCCGGTTGAAACGCCTTCAGCGCCGCCAACCCGTCCGGCGTGTTGATGCTCTCCGGCTGGATCACTGACACCCCACTGTCAGCGGCGATGGTCGCCATGCCGCGGCCCGTCTGCCGGGTGCTGCCGCGCTTGTTGCCGCTGTCGCGGTCGGGCTGAGTGACCAGCCCGACGACATTTTCTTTGGCGTGCAACAGTGCGTCGAACGTCGGCTCGGCGAACGTGCCGGTGCCCATCATGACGATTCGCACGGCGTTCCTCCTCGTGGTCCCTCGCTCGCGCGTCGGGCGAACATTCGGCACGACCGATCCGGCAAGGCGTGACGAAGCGGGCAGTTGTAGCGGGTCGGCTTGCGGGTGTCTGCCGCGTGGGGTACGATTTCACCAGCATTTTACACTTCCAGCCGGCCCCGTCATTCTCCCGCCTGGGATGGCGACATGCGATTCTCCGGTGCGGGCGGTCCGCGCGATTCGCCGCCGCCTCCCGGCCGCGACGGCCCGTTCGACCGCCACCTACAGCATCACCCCCGCCGGCCATAAGAAGGAGGCGATGCCCTACGAGCAACTCCGCTGGCCGCTGCGGCTGTCCGTCGCCGCGGCCGTCGTCACCATCGGCCTGAAGTCCACCGCCTACGCCGTCACCGGCTCGGTCGGTCTGTTCTCCGACGCCCTCGAGTCCGGCGTCAACCTGCTGGCCGCCCTCGCCGCCACCTTCTCCCTGTGGTACGCCTACCGCCCGTCCGACCCGGACCACCAGTACGGGCACGAGAAGATCGAGTTCTTCAGCAGCGGGCTGGAGGGGGCGCTGGTGATCGCCGCCGGCGGGGGCAGCGTGTACTACGCCGTCGCCCGCCTGCTGAACCCGCACCCGCTCGCCGAACTGCCGCTCGGCGTCGTGCTGGCCGTGCTCGCGTCGGCGATCAACCTGGCCGTCGGCCTGCTGCTCCTGCGGGTGGGCCGGCGGCACGGGTCGATCATCCTGGAGGCCGACGGGCACCACCTGCTGACCGACGTGCTGACCACCGTCGGCGTGCTGGTCGGGCTGGGGCTGGCGTGGCTGACCGGCCTGGGGTGGCTCGACCCGCTCGTCGCCATCCTGGTGGGGTTGCACATCGGCGTCACCGGCTTCCAACTGGTCCGCCGGTCGTTCGACGGGCTGATGGACCGCGCGCTGCCGGCGGGCGAACAGCAGGCCATCCGCGCCACCATCACCGCCGCCCTGCCGTCGGGCGCCACCTTCCACCACCTGCGCACCCGCCGGGCCGGGCGGCGGAAGTTCGCCGACTTCCATTTGCTGGTGGACGGCGGGCTGAGCGTGCGGGACGGGCACGCGCTGGCGCACCGGGTGGAGGGGGCGTTGCGGGCGACCGTGCCGGAACTGGAAGTGACGGTTCACGTCGAGCCGATCGACGAGCGGGAGAGTTGGGAGGAGGCGGAGTTGAAGCGGCTGGGCGAAGACTCGGTGCCCGCCCCGCGGGTGGCCGCGCCGCCGATCGATGATTGAGGCAGGTGCCGCCTGCCGGGAAAAGGCGAGAGCGTCACATGGCGAACCGCTTGTTAGCCCGACGCGCGAGCGAGGGGCCAGCGGCAGAGCGGACAAACAAGAGGCGACGGGTGACCTGCCCCTCACGCGCGTTCGGAGAGGTGGTTCCCCCCTCGCTCGCGCGTCGGGCTAACAGGTGGTGCGCCGTGCG
>JANNVG010000206.1:0-2658 GCA_031414395.1 Fimbriiglobus sp. | reverse complement strand
CAGGGAGCGGGGTTCGATCATTCCCGCTCCCTGGCGGTCGCGGCTCGTAAGACACCCATGCACCTCGAACCGTCCGCCGCGAACGCCGTCGAGGCGTACCACCTGCTCGTCGGCGTCGTCACGCCCCGGCCCATCGCGTGGGTGACGACCGTCTCCCCCGCCGGAATTGTCAACCTCGCCCCGTTCAGCTTCTTCAACGTGTTCGGCGCGAACCCGCCGGTGGTCGTCTTCTCCCCCACCAACAAGCGGGACGGGAGCAAGAAGGACACGCTGCACAACGTGATGGCGACCGGCGAGTTCGTGGTCAACGTGTCGGTGGCCGACCTCGCCGAGAAGGTGAACCTCACCTCCCGCGAACTGCCGCCGGACCAGAGTGAGATCGAATTGGCCGGGCTGCACACGACGCCGAGCGTGAAGGTGAAGCCGCCGCGGGTGGCCGAAGCACCAGCCGCGCTCGAGTGCAAGGTGCGGCAGATCATTCCGCTAGGCGACGGGCCGATTGCCGGCAACCTGGTGATCGGCGAGGTGGTGATGATTCACGTGGCCGACGAGGTGCTCGACGCCCACGGCCGCCCCGACCCGCGGAAACTCCGCACCATCGCCCGCCTGGGCGGCGACTTCTGGTGCCACACGTCCGACCTGTTCGAGCTGAAGCGGCCGTAGAATATGATTCACCCGCCGGAGGAGGCACAAGCCATGAGCACCGCGACCCTGGAGCCGGTGGCCGTCAAACCCGCCACCACCGCCGACCTGCTGGCCTTGCCCGACGACGGCGTCGAGCGGTGGCTGGTGAACGGCGTCATCGAGGAGTTGGGTATGACGATGCGGAACCGACGCCACACCCGCGCCGAACTGAAGGTGGGGCACGTGGTGCAAGGCTGGGTAGACACTCTGCCCGAGCCACGCGGGATGGTCCATTCAGGCGAAGTCGGGGTGATTCTGCGTGAAGACCCGGAACTGTCCGTCGGGATCGACGTGGTCTACCTGAACGCCGAACAGGCCGACCACAACGAGGGGTTGGGGGACGACGAGACCACTCTGATGATCGCCCCGATCACGCTGGCGGTGGAAGTGCTGTCCCCGTCCGACACCATCGAGAACATCCAGCGTAAGCTCGACTGGTTCGAGGAGTGCGGCGTGCCCCTGGTGTGGGTGGTGAACCCGTACCAGCGGACGGTTGCCGTCTACCGACCGAATGTGCCGCCCGTGACTTTCAACGAGCAACAGGAGTTGGACGGTGGGGCAGAGTTGCCCGGCTTTCGTGTGCCGGTGGCGAGCTTGTTCGCACGCTGAACGAATTGAGAATGGATTCAGCCGACCACTCGCGGCTCACTTCCACCGCACGCGGAAGCTGCTGTTGCCCATCACCCGAACTTCCCGCTCGCCCACCCGGTGCGCTTCCAGGCTGTCGAGCAGGTCTTCCACGTCACTCAGCCGGCTCAGGGTGACGACCGACCAGCCGTCGTCGGCGAACACCGTGTCGGCGGCGACAAGGGTGTCCGCGGCCGACGGCTTGACGGGGGCGAACGGGTAGACGGTGCCCGGCTTCGGCTGGGTCATGACCACACCGGCTGTCACGGCGACGGTCGCCGCGAGGAGAGCGAGGGGCAGCATGTCGGTCACTCCGTTCGGAGAGCGGGCAGGCGGACTGCCACGTTCCTAGAACAGGAATCGTGCGTTGGCGGGCGGCAGTCCCTACAAACCGTCGGGAATCTCCGTCCGGATTTCGTCCGGCAGGCGACTCTTGTGAACAGGACGGAAACGCCGTGCCGACGCGAGAGGGGAGTGAGGGCGATTCTCCGGATCCTAGCGCACTCTGTCGGACATTCCGGACAGTCCGGGGGAAACTGGCACAATCCGCCGGGGAATCGGCCTCACAGCCAGCACGGTCGTAGCCAAATTAACATGACCGACACGCCTTCCGACCCTCCCGCCCTCGACCCGGCCCGCATCCTGTTCGAGGACCACCACCTGCTTGTGGTGAATAAGCCGGCCCCACTGCTCACGCAAGCCCCGCCGGCTTTACCCAGCCTGGAAGCGGCGGTGAAGGGGTACATCAAAGAGAAGTACCAGAAGCCGGCAGGAGTCTATCTCGGCGTGCCGCATCGCTTGGACCGGGCCGTCAGCGGGGTGGTCTGTTTCGCCCGCAACACGAAGGCGGCCCAACGGGTTCACGCCCAGTTTGCGGAGCACACGACGAAGAAGGTCTACTGGGCGGTCGTGTCCGGCGAGGTGACGCCCGACGATGGTGTGTGGTCGGACTGGCTGGTGAAGAAGGCGGACGTGGCCGAGACGGTTGTGGGCAAGGAGGGCGAACCGGGGGCGAAGCTGGCGATGCTCGGCTACCGGGTGTTGAAGCGACTGCCCGGGGCGACGGTGCTGGAGTTGTCGCCGCTGACGGGTCGGATGCACCAACTGCGGGTGCAGTGTGCCAGCCGCGGGCACCCGGTGATCGGCGACGAGAAGTACGGCAGCACGGTGGCGTTCGGCCCGCCGGCAGAGCTACCCCGCGAGCGGGTGATCGCGTTGCACGCGAGGCAACTGACGCTGACTCACCCGTTCACGAAGGAAGCGATGACGTGGGTGGCCGAGCTGCCGGCGTACTGGGGGGAAGAGTTTTCGTAGGGCGGGCCGCCGGCGAGCGGAGCGAGACAAGCC
>JANNVG010000205.1:0-8820 GCA_031414395.1 Fimbriiglobus sp. | reverse complement strand
CACCGACTCGGAAGGTGGTGGGCACCCGCTCCCTGGCGGTCGCGGTTCCAGGGTTATTCCTTCCCCAACACCGCATCCACCACCCAGCACCCGCGGGCGTGCGGCCCCGGCCCGCGGCAGTGACTCAGGATGTCGGCGTGGTCGCAGCCGACCTCAACCCCAACGGGGTTGTTCCCACAGCCCAGGGTTGAGGACCGAAGGTCCGCAACCCTGGGAACCCACCGCTACAAGTCACATCACAACGTAATCAGCGCGCTGCTCCACGTCAGCCCGCCGCCGAAGGCGACGAGCAGGATGGTGTCGCCCGGTCCGCACCGGCCGGTGCGGACCCCTTCGTCCAGGGCGATGGGCACGCTGGCGGCGGACGTGTTGCCGTACTTGTCCAGGTTCACCACCACCCGCTCGGGCGGGAAGTTCATGTCTTCCAGGGCGGCGTCGATGACACGCACGTTCACCTGGTGCGGGACGATCAGCTTCAACTCCTTGCCGGCGGCGGCGCAATCGGCCTGGGCCAGCCCCACCAACTCCTTCAACTTGGTGACGGCGAACTTGAACACCTCCCGCCCGTTCATCCGCAGGTAGTTCAGGTTGGGCAGCACGCCGTTGCCCGGCGGCGGGTTGGGCGTCACCTTGCTCGGCACCTGGATCAACTCCTGTCGCCCGCCGTCGGCGAACAGGCGGATCTTGTGCACCTGCCCGCCCGGCCCGTCGGCCGGCCCGAGGACGACCGCCCCGGCCCCGTCGCCGAACAGGATGCACGTGTTGCGGTCGGTGAAGTCGCTCACCCGGCTGAGCACCTCCGCGCCTACCACCAGCACCGTCTTGGCGTCGCCGGTGCGCACATACTGCTCGGCCACGCTGAGTGCGTACACGAACCCGCTGCACGCGGCCGTCACGTCGAACGCCGGCACCGGCCCGCACTCCAGGTAGCTCTGGATGAGGCAGGCGGTGCTCGGGCACATGAGGTCGGGGGTGACGGTGGCGCACACGATCAGGTCCACGTCGGCCGACTGGCGGCCGGCGGCCACCAGGGCCTCGCGGGCGGCCAGGGTGCCCATGGTGGCGGACGTGTCGCCGGCGGCGGCGTACCGCCGCTCGCGGATGCCGGTGCGAGTGCGGATCCACTCGTCGGTCGTGTCCAGGGTTTCGGCGAACTCGTCGTTCGGCACCACGCGGGTGGGGACGAAGCTGCCGGTGCCGAGGATGCGTGCGGCGTGTCGGTGCATGGGGAGTTCACCCGCGGGGCGTTCGACTGATGGCGGCGGACACCGATTGGTTTACTTCTCGCCGCCCGTGAGTGCCAACAGAAAAATCCCCCAACCGCGTCGGGTTCGTGTCCCACTCGCTCGGCGAGTGGGACGGGAAGCCACTCGCGGGGCGAGGGGGACACGGGCGGAAAAGGCCGCGGGCACCGAACCGGGTGGTTCGGTGCCCGCGTGGGTTGTCACCGGCTTCGTTACCGCCCGCCGCCGCCCGGCCCGCCGCCCGGCCCGCCGCCGGGGCCGGGCGGGCCGCCCTCACCACGGGGGACACCGAACCCGCCGGGGGTGGTGCCGGTGCCCAGGTCGGACTGCTTCCGCACCTCGGCGATCCACTCCTTCCAGTTCTTGTCGCGGGTCATCCGCTCGGGCACCACGGCGTCGGCCACCTCCTTCCGCACCTCCAGCTTGCCGTCGTCGCGGAGGATGAGCAGTTCGGTGGCCGCCTCGTCGTCCACCGAGCGGTCGTCCACGCGGGCCTTCACCCGCCCGCCCTCGAAGTCCATGAGCACGTGGCGGGTGCGGAAGTCGACCGGCCGGCCGACCGGCTGGTTGGGCACCTGCTGGAGGGGCCAGCCGGTCACCAGCAGCTTGCTGGTGGGGGTGAGCTGGTACTTGCCCAGGGCGGCCTTCCACAGGGGCAACTCGACGAGCGTGCGGCGGCCGATGAACTCGCCGGGGGCGACGGGCACCTCGGCTTGCACCCACGCGCCGATCCGCTCCTCCTCGGCCCCGAAGCTGGCCGAGTACACCCACCGCTGCATCTGCACCACCGCACGCCGGCCGTCCTTCACGGCCTGCGTCTCGAACAGCTTGTTCAGGCGGTCGGGGGCGATCAGCCCGACCTTGTCGTTGTTGTCCTTCTTCACCTGCTCCTGCAGGTCGGCCACCTTCTTCTCGTACTCCTTCAGGTTGCCCGCGTAGAGGTACGACTCGCCCGGCACGGTGAGCGTCTGCCGGCACTGGAAGTACGCCGACTCGATGAACTCCTTCTCGGCCAACTTCTCGTCGGCCACGTCCTTCTTCTTGTTGAAGTTCGGGTTCCGCAGCTTCACCTTCACCTGGTACTGGTACGACACGCCGGGCAGCAGGTCGGTGTCCAGGAAGCGGATGAGCATGTGCTTGACGGCCAGCGGGCTTTTCGTCGGATCGGCCGCGCCCGTGCCCGTGCCCGGACCCGTTCCGGTGCCCGGACCCGTGCCCGGCCCCGGCCCGCGGGGCATGCCGGACCCGCCGCCCATCACGCCCGACCCCTCCTCCTCGCTGCCGCCCAGGCCGGGGATGCCAGCCCCGCCGCCGCTCGCGCCGCGACCCGTACCGTACGGGTTGGTGGGGTTCTTCACATACGGGGCCAAGGGGTCCTTCTTCTTCACCGGCTTGAGTACCTTCTCGAGCGCCTCGAAGTCGGCCCCGATGGACGGCATCCGCACCTGCTCGGGGTAGAACGGCTTGCCCTCTTTGTTCAGTTGCGGCTTCCGCTCGCCGTCGGCCAGTTGTGCCACGCTGGTGAAGTTCGGGGCGATCTGCGGCATGGGGGCGGCCAGCCCCTGGTCGGCCCGCAGGAAGTACGGCAGGTAGCCGGTGTCCGGCTTGATCGGGGCGTCGTACAGGGTGAACTCGTTGTAGTAGCGGTCGGCGTGGTCGTACTCTTCCCACTCGCCCACTTCCCCGTTCACGATCTTCCGCCGCTGCACGACGAACCCGGCGAACACCGGCGACGCCAGGGTGTTGGCCGTCAGCGTGCCGCCCGCCCCGCCTTCCGTCCCGCCCTCCCGCGGGGCTTGTCCGGGGGGCATCCCAGGGCCGACGCCCGGACCAACGCCGGGGCCGACGCCCGGACCCGCTCCGGCGCCCGGCACGTTGGTGATGAGCGAGGAGTACGGCACGATCTTGCCGGTGTCCGGGTCGGTGGCGAACAGCTTCTCCGGGGCGGTCTCGAGGATCGCCTGCCGCAGGTTGGGCAGCCGCAGCGCCCGCTGGATCTCCTTCAACTGCGCTTCGAGCGGGTACGACAGGTACACCACCGCCATCCGCGACGGGAACACGCCGTAGGCCGGGAGCGCCGGCTTGCCCGACTCCATCACCGCGGACAACGTCTTCCACTCGACCACCGTCTCGGCGGTCTTCTTGCCCGCCAGTTGGCCGGGGCCGGAGGGCATGCCGGGGCCGAACCCCTCATCGCCCGTCCCGCCCGTCATGCCGGGGGGCTGCCCCGGACCGCCGCCCGGCGGTTGGCCCGGCGCGCCACGACCGCCGCCACCGGGCGGGGCGGGGCCGCCACCAGGCCGGCCGTTTTTCCCACCGGCTGGCGGGCGGAGGCCGTTGCGGATGTCACGCCCCACCTGCTTGGGGTCCACCTTCGGGTCCACCTGTTGGGTGATCCACTGGGCGGTGAAGTCGAGGATGTTGCCGTCCTCGTCCTTGACGAAGTTGTCGCGGGCGTGCTTGCGGATGTTCACCAGGAACAGGTCGATCTGGGAATCGACCGGGGAGAGTGCCTCGGGCATCTGGCGGAAGCGGTCCGGCCAGGTGGTGACGTCGAACGGCTTGCTGTTGACGACGGCGAAGTCTTTGGCCGTGATCGGGGTGTTCTCGGGCAGCGGCGGCTTGACGGTCGTCGCCGGGGCGTCCTGGTTGCTCAGCTTCTGCCGAATGCCTTTGGCGCCGCGGTCCAGTTCGGAGGCGCCGACCGTCGGGTCGGACTTGCCGAACGCGGCCAGTGCCCCCCACAGCAGCAGGAGGGCGCCGATGCCGGCCGCCGCGACGAGGAGGAACTTCTCCCCGCGGGCGAGCAGGAGCGCTTTGAAGTCGGTCTTGGCCATGGGTACATTCCCGTGGGGGAAGGGTGGGTCGTGGGTGGTCGGCGGGTGGTCATCCGCTGGGCTGCGTGTTTCTGCTGGAGCCGGCCTCTGTGAGGCCGGTAGGACCGGGGGTAACAGACCCCGGCGACAGCAAGACATCAATACCATCTCGGTCACTTGCCGGGGGTCGTCGGGGCCACCGCGGGTTGCTTCTTGTCGTCCGCCGGCTGGGTGGTGGCCGGCGGGTCTTTCTTCTCGTCGTCCGGCTTCTTGTCGTCCGGCTTGGTCATCGGGTCGGGGGTCGGCTTGGGGGCAGTCTTCGGCTCGTCGGTCTTCTCGTCCGTCTTCTCGGCGTCCTTTTTCTCTTCGTCCTTCTTCGCCGGCACCTTCTCGTACAGGGAGACGATGCCGAACAGGGCGAACTCGCACAGGTTGGAGCTGGCCTCGCCCGGCAGGGCACCGGGCGTGTTCGTGAGGGTGCCGCCGGGGCCGACACCCGGCCCGACACCCAGGCCGACACCGGGGGGCATACTGGGTTCGCCGCCGTCGGGCGAGCCGCCGCGGCCGTCACCGCCGGGAGTGCCCGGCACGCCGGGGCCGCTCGTCGGCGGGGGTGCGGTGCCGCCGACACCGGGCAGGAGGCCTTTGTACCGCGCCCACTGCGTCTGCGTGATCTGGAAGTGCAGGGGCGAGTTGGTGTACGCCACCATCAGGTCGTTGGTGTAGTCGTGGTCGATGACCACCGCCACGCCCACCGGCATCCGCCGCACGTCGTCGGTCCGCTTCAGGTACCGCTTCTTGTTGGCCATCAGTACGGCGGCCACGTTGCCCGTCTTGCGGCCGGCGGCGGCGGTCGCCCCCGACCCCGGTCCGCCGCGACCGCCGCCTTCGTCCGGTCCGCCCGCGATTCCGGCCCCGGCCACCCCCGGCGGCATCCCCGGTGTGCCGGGCGTGTTGGTGTCGCCGACGGTGGTGGGCGGCGGGTTGGCCGCGTCGTCCGCCTCGATGTGCTTGGGCAGTACCAACTCGGTCGCCTTGTTGCGGTGGTCGAGCATGTTCAGTTCGATGGTGTTCACCAGCCGCACGGGCACGGTCGCCTCGTCGAACACCTGCACGGCGCGGGCGATGGTGGCGACGGAGTTGACGGTAATCTCTTGCGGCGAGCAGGCGAGCGCCCCCTTGCCGGGCACGCTCTCCCCGCGGATCTCGTACACCGCGTCCGGGGTGGGCCATTTGAACTGGGCGGCGGCCTTCAGGTCGTTCGCCTTCTTCAGGTCGGTCAGCCCCTTCGGCTCTTTGAACCACACCTTCACCTTCATCGCCTTGTTCACGCCCAGCGGCTGGAGACGGGCGGTGCGGTTCCGCAGCTCGCCCTTCAACACCTGCTTGGCCCCCTTGACCTCCACCGCCAGGTCCAACTCCCACGTGCGGGTGCGGAAGTTCCGCTTCACGTCGGCGTCGGGGGCGGCGGCCTTCGGGGTGACGTCGACGAACTCGGCGGCGTCGGCGTTCAGTTGGGCGATGGGGGCGAGCAGCCCGCGCTGCACCCAGTAGTCTTCGAGGGCCAGCCAGAACGGCTCCGGCTCGATGGCGATGGCGCCCCAGTCGGTGACGGAGCGGAGGGTGTACAGGTATGACCCGCCGGCGAACCGCGTGGGGGCGATGCCCGTCGCCCCGGTCCGCTCGTTCCCCTTGTCCAGTTCGGCGTAGGCCGTGTCGAACGCGTCCTTCAGGACCGGTGGTTCGGTCACCCGCCCGCGGAGGGTGAACTTCTCCCCGAACTTCATCTCCTCCATCGTGCCGTCGCTCTTCCGCTCGGCCGCCAGCGCGTTGAACGCCGGGTTGCGGGAACTGACCGGCCATTTGAACACCCCGGCCTCGCTCTGCTCCTCGTAGCTCCGCTGCCACAGCGTCTTGCGGTCGTCCTCGAGCGCGCCCACCGTCTTGGTCATGGCGGCCATCTCGCCGGCGGATTTGGGCTGACCGCCCAGCCCGTCTTTGGCCGCTTTGAAATCCTTCTTGGCGTCGGCGAGCGCCCCGCCCACCATCACGAGCATGAGCACGAAGGCCAGCCCGACGAACACGGGGGTGGCGAAGAACAGGATCCAGAAGTGATGTTTCACCGCTGGGCTTTGGCTGGCCATGGGGTGCGCCCGGGGGGTGTCGGGGGTGTGGTGTACGGGTTGGTGGAGCGGGTTATTTGGGGGCGGTGGTCGGGTCGCCGGTGCCCGGTTCCATCCAGATGAAGTAAACGATGAACTCGGTCAACTGTTTGGTGTTCCTGGCGTTGGCCGGGGGCGGTGCGACGCCGGGACCGACGCCGGGACCGACGCCGGGACCGATGCCGACACCGGGGGTGGCGGCACCAGGGCCGCCGGGGCCTTCTTCGCCGGGGCTGAAGAAGCCGCCACTGAGGGTGGAGGCCGCACCCCCGCGGATCAGGCCGGCCCAACCGCCGGCGGCCGTGCCACCAGGACCGCCGGGCCCTGGAGGCGTGCCGGTGGCGTCCGGGCTACCGCCCGGCCCACTCGGCGGCATCCCGGGTATGCCCGGTGCACCGGGTTCGCCGGATGCGGCCGTCGGGGCGGCGGCCACCAGTTTGTCCAGGTAGCTGGTGGTGGCCAGGGTGAGGGCGATGGGCTGGTCCTTGCGGGCCGGATCGTTCGCCTTCGTCACCTTCTGTGCGAACAGGAACGAGTGGCTCACCTTGCCCAGCACCGGATCCTTCTTCGGGTCTCTCAGGTCGGGGATGTACTTGCCCGCCTTGAGCGGGTCGGTCTCCTGGGCGAACTTCACCCCGGCCTCTTGCAGGTTCCGCACCAGGGTGTAGCGGACGAACTCGTACCCGTCGGTGTGGTACGTGTACCCGCGGACCTCGACCACCCAGCCGGCGCCCGTCGGCGCCTTCGGGTTGAACTTGTGCCACGGGGCGTTCGGGCGCGTGTTCGGCGTCTCGGACGTGTCCCGCTCGGCCGCCAGCTTGATCTCGTCGTCCTTCTCCTCCTCCTTGCCGTCGCCGTCCTTCACTTTCACCTTCACCTTGATGGCCCGCTCGTCGAGCAGGTCGCCGACGATGTTCAGCCCGAACGGGTCCTTCTTGGCGGCCGTGTTGGCGTTGTCCAGGAACTGTTGCAGGGAGTCCGTCCAGCGGCAGTCGATGGACTCGACGTTCAACAGGGGCAGCAGCTCCACCTTGGTGTTGTCGTACAGGCGGTCGGCCGGCACGCCCGCCTTCACCCGCTGGGCGTACCGGCTGATGGCGTCGTAGGCCCCGTCCTGGCTGACGTAGTCCAGTTGCGCCTTCCACGTCTCCTTGTCGGCCGCCGGGCGGTCGGGGCGGGTGGCCAGATTCATGTTCCCGGCGTCCACCGGCGTCTGGCCGTCCGGCCCGAGGATGTACTTGCCGTCGGCCGTCACGAGCGGCGGGCGGGGCATGGCGGTGGCGACCACCTCGTGCAGCCGCACCCAGTTCAGCCGCTCCTCGTTGCCGGCCACGAGCGCCTTCACCTCGGCCACCTTGCCGTCCACCTCCCCCTGCTTCTTCTTGAACTCGGTGTCCCGCGTGCCGCTCTCGCCGGCCGCCCCTTTGGCGTCCTTGATGGCCGCCAGCAGTTTCGGGTCGTTGGCCGACCCGTACTCGCAGCCGAACCCCATGGCCACCGCCCCGACGCCCAGCAGCAGGCAGGCGGCCGTGGCCGCCGCCCACGGCTTCTTCGCCCGGATCATGCGGTCCACGTGGATCTCGTGCGGCAGCAGGTTGGTCCGCAACAGGGCGTACCGCTTCTGCTGGTCGGGGTCGGTTTCCAGGGACGACAGCCCTTGCAGGGCCAGCCCGTAGGCGACCGGGAAGGTGAGCGAGTTCTCCATGAACACGGGGTCGGTGAGGACCGCCTCGCCCTGCACGCCGTCGATGTGCGTCGGCTTCTTCACCTCCAGGCTGAGCTTCTCGGCCAGGTACTTCTGCAACCCCGGCAGCTTGAACGCGCTGCCCAGCCCGACCATGTACGCCACGTGCGCGTCGCGGTGCGTGTTGGTGAAGTAGCCGAGGGACCGCTGCACCTCGCCGACGAAGTCGGTCAGCACCGGGCGGAGGGCCTTCAGGATTTGCGCCAGATCGGGCGACTTGGCGGCGTTCCGCTTCAGGTGCTCGGCCTTGGCGAAGGTGAGCTTCATCTCCTTGGTGAGCACGCGGGTGAAGTTGTTCCCGCCGAGGGGCACCGGCCGCTGCCAGATGACCCGCGCGCCGTCGGTGATGAGCAGGTTCGACCCCTCGGTGCCGATGTCCAGAATCACCACGCACCGCTTCTTCTTGCCGGGCGGCAGGTCGCCGGCGTCGTCGACCGGGGCGTCCCCGCCCCGCTTCTTGAGCAGCTCGTAGGTGGCGTAGTTGGCCAGCGCGAGCGGGGCCATCTGCACCATGTGCACTTCCGACTTCACCCCCTGGTAGTGGGCCAGGTGGCGGTTGATGATGTCCCGCTTCATGGCGAAGAGACCGATTTCCGTCTCCATCGCAAAGCCACCGATGACCTCGACCTTGTCCGAAAGGCGTTGGTAATCCCAGACCACTTCTTCCAGCGGAAACGGGATCTGCTGCTTGGCTTCGAACTTGACGATGTCCTCGACTTTCTTCTCTTCCACGGGAGGCAGTTTCACGAATCGTGCTAGGCCCGACTGTCCCGGTACACCGATGGCAACGTGGTCGCGCCCCAGCGGGTTACGACTGAGGAACTTCTCCAGCGCTTCGCGGGTTAGGGCGTCCG
>JANNVG010000204.1:0-9011 GCA_031414395.1 Fimbriiglobus sp. | reverse complement strand
AAGAGAAAGGGTGCAGTCGGCGTCAAAACACTTGCTTTTGTCTTCTCTGCGACTCTGCGACTCTGCGTGAGGTGCTCTTTTCTCTCGTGCTCTCATGTGCCCTCGGCGGTGAAAAATGTCTTCAAGACACGCCGCCGGCGGGCGAATAAGCGCCGTGAAACCCCCCGCCCGCGCCGCGGGTACACTCTCCCGACCGAGGACGGCTCGTGACCGACGACCGCGAACTGGTCCGGCGGTGCCTCCGCGACGACCCGTCCGCGGTGCGGGAGCTGATTGACCGCTTCCAGACCGACGTGTTCGCCCTGTGCGTGCGGCTGCTGCGGCACCGGCACGACGCCGAGGACGTGGCCCAGGAAGTGTTCCTGCGGGTGGTCCGCAGCCTGCACCGTTGGGACGGCGCCCGCCCGCTCCGCCCGTGGGTGCTGGGCATTACGGTCAACCGCTGTCGGACGGCCATGGCCAAACGGGTGAAGCGCCCGCCCACTGCCGACTACCTGGCCGAGATGCCCGACCAAGAGCCGCCCGCCGGTGACGGCGAACTCGCCGCCGCCATCGCCGAGTGCGTGGCCGAACTGCGGGCCGAATACCGCGAGGTGTTCGTCCTGTTCCACGAGACCGGCCGCAGTTACGAGGAGATCGCCGACATCGTCGGCCGGCCGGTCGGCACGGTGAAGACGTGGCTGCACCGCGCCCGCCACCTGATGCTCGAGCAGTTGAAGGCGAGAGGGCTGATGCCGGCGGAGCCGGCGACCACCTGACGAGCCGCGACCGCGAACCTGAGAAGCCGACCTCCCCCGCAAGGGGGGAGGTGGGTGGTTGTGATCCCCCAAACCCGCTCCCTGGCGGTCGCGGCTCGTCAAGAACCGACATGAACACGCCCACCCCCAACCCGTTCGACCGAGCGCTCGCGGCGTACTCCGCCCGCGAACAGGCCCGCGTCATTGCGCCGCCGACCGGGTTCGCCGACCGCGCCACCGCGGCCGTGCTGAACCGCCCGCGGTTCCCGTGGAAGGCGATCTCGGCGAGCACCCTGGCCGGGCTGGTGGCGGTCCTGGCCGTCGGGTATGTGGCGTGGCCGAAGCCGCAGCCGGCGCCGACCCCCGCCCCGCAACCGTTCGTGACCACCCCGGAGCCGTCGGCCCCGTCCCCGAACATCGGCGACCAGTTCTCCGAAGCGGGCAACGCGCTGGCCAAACTGACCCGCAGCACCGCCGACAAAGCCGCCCCGCAAACCTTGCTGCCGAGCGAAGGGGTGAAGGTGCCCGACCCGAAACCGCTGGTCGCCGACCCGCAGCACGGCACCGAGGCCATCGCCGCCATGCCCGCCGCCGCCAAGAGTGGCATCGAGCCGATGACCGGCAGCACCCGCCGGGCCATCAGCCTGTTCCTCCGCGACACCGGCCTGAAGGCGAATTGAAGACTGATTAACCACAGAGGCACAGAGGCACAGAGAGGATAAGAAAAGAGGGTCGAAGACAGCACTATTTCTGGTTTTCTCTGTGTCTCTGTGCCTCTGTGGTTAGCTCTTTCGGTGACTTATGCCCCGCGTCTTCGCCCTCCTTGTCGTCGCCCTGTTCGCCGCCCCGCTGTTCGCGGGTCCGACGGCCGACGTGATGAAGCTGGTGCCGCCGAAGACGACCGTCTGCTTCGTCGTGCAAGACCTCCGCGGGGCCGCCGCCCGCCTGAGCGAGTCGCCGTTCGCCGCCCACTTCGCCGAATCCAAACTCGGCAAATCGCTCCTCGCGTCGGAAGAGTTGAAGCAACTCGCCGCCGTCGAAACTGTGTTGAAAGACAACCTCGGGCTGACGCTCGCCACCCTACGGGACGACATCCTCGGCGATGCCGTGGCGTTCGCGTACCAGCCGCCGGCCGACGGCAAGGAAGGCCAGGACTCTGGTGTGCTGATCGGCAAAGCCGCCAAGCCCGCCGCGCTGGCGAAGGTGGTGGGCAAGCTGAACGCCGCACAGGTGCAGTCGAAGGAACTGAAGGGCACCGCCGACAAGAAGCACAACGGCGTCGGGTACGTCGAGCGGCAGAAGGCCGACGGGCGCACCGAATACATCCTGTTGCGGCCGGACGGCGTGTTCGCGTACACCGTGCAAGAGGCGGTGTTGAAGCAGGTGATCGACCGCCTCGACGGCACCGACAAGACGCCCTGCCCGCTCGCCGGGGCCATCGACAAACTCGGCGTCGGGTCCGCCTCCGCCGTGCTGCTGTTCGAGCCGGCCGCGTTCGTCGCCGACCTGACCGCACAAGAGAAGGCCACCGGCGACGCCAACCAGAAGGCGTTCCTGAAGCAGTTCGCCAAACTGTGGCAGGCGACCGAAGCGGTCGGCATCAGCCTGACACTCGACACCGGCGCGACGCTCTCCGTGACCGCCGTGGCCACGCCGAGCAAGGTGCCGGAGGAACTGCGACCGCTGTTCAAACCGGCCGACAAGCCGTCGGCGGTGTGGGCGGCGGTTCCCGCTGATGCGCTCGTTGCGGTCGGCGGGCAGTTCGAGTGGGACACGCTTCACGCCGCGTTCCGCTCGTTCCTGAGTGACGACGGCAAGGCCGGGCTGAAACAGATCTTCGACGACGTGATCGGCCCGCTGGTGGGCAAAGCGGCGCTGCCGAAGGTGCTCGCCGCCCTCGGCCCGGATTGGGGGATGTGGATCAGTGCGCCGGCCAAAGGCGACACCGGCCCGCTGCCCGTCGCCACGTTCGCCATTCGGGTGAAGCCGGCCGGCGGCGCCGACGACAAGGTCGGCAAGGCGGTCGTCGGCGCGGTCGATGCGCTGCTGCACACCTTCCGCATGGACTACAACCGCAAGCACGACGACGAGTACACGCTGGACGACGAGAAGGCCGACGGCGTCACGATCAAGGTGCTGTCGAACGACAAGGCGCTGCCGCCCGGCGTGCGGCCGGCGTATGCCCTGAAGGGCG
The DNA here is from genome assembly GCA_031414395.1 of Fimbriiglobus sp. Lineage (GTDB taxonomy): Bacteria > Planctomycetota > Planctomycetia > Gemmatales > Gemmataceae > JALHQU01. The sequence goes on along the minus strand of JANNVG010000204.1, from coordinate 6,080 downwards.
ACTACTTCGTGTTCGGGTCGAGCGTGGAGGCGGTGAAGCGGTTCACCCCGCCGGCGACCGACGCGGTGGTGAAAGACGCCCCGCTGGTGCGGCTGAACGCCGTGCAGTTGGCCAAGTACCTGAACGCCCACGGGGGGGAGTTCGGCGAGGCGATGGCCGCGTGGCGGGGCGAGAAGGCGGACAAGTCGAAGGCCGATCTGGTCGAGTTCGCGGGCGTATTGGAGCTGTTCGACGTGATCGAGATTCACCACACCGGCGACGGCACGAAGATGAGCATTTCCGTGAAGGCGAAGACGGCCAAGCCGCTGCGGAAGTAAAAGTGCTCTCTCGCTCCGCGAGCGGAATCCGCAGACCGCTCGCGGAGCGAGCAGAGCACTACCCGGCGAACATCCCCCGCATGGTCGCGTCGATCCGCTTCGGGCGGGCGGTGGTGGCGTCCACGAGCACCCACACGGTGCGGGCCGACGCCATCAGCGTGCCAGCGGTCGTGCGGATTTCGACGAACCGCTCCCACGTCGCGGCGGTCGGCTCGCCCACCCAGGTGATCAGTTCGAGAACGTCGCCGGCGCGGATTGGCTTGTGGTAGTCGATCTCGTGCCGGCGGACGAACCAGCTCACTTCCCGTCGCAGTTCCGGAGTGGAAATGGCGTGCCAGTGGGCGGACGCCACGTCCTGCACCAGCCGCACGTAGGCGACGTTGTTCAGGTGGCCGTGGCGGTCGATGTCCTCGGCCGGTACGGGCACGGTGAGGGTGAAGCGAGTGGGCATCACACCTCCGGCAGTGCCCAGTTGATGGGCGGCAGGCCGGCGTCTTCGAGGGCGGCGTTCACCCTGCTGAACGGCTTGCTGCCGAAGAAGCCGTTGTCGGCCGACATGGGCGACGGGTGGACGCCGGTGATGACGGCGTGCCTCTTCGGGTCGATCAGCTTGGCCTTCTGCTTGGCGTGCGCCCCCCACAGCAGGAACACCACCTTGCGGTCGAGCTTGTTCACCGCCGCCAGCGCCGCGTCGGTGAACTCCTCCCACCCCTTCCCCTTGTGCGAGTTGGGCGCGCCGGCCCGCACGGTCAGCACGGTGTTCAACAGGAACACCCCCTGCCCGGCCCACGCCTCCAGGTTGCCGTGCTTGGCCGGCGGGATGCCCAGGTCGTCGTGCAGTTCCTTGTAGATGTTCCGCAGTGAAGCGGGGATGGCCACGCCCCGCCGCACCGAGAAGCACAGGCCGTGCGCGTGCCCCGGCGTCGGGTACGGGTCTTGCCCCAGGATGACGGCCCGCACTTGGGTGAGCGGGGTGGCGCGGAAGGCGTTCATCACGTCCGCCCCGTCGGGCAGGATCTGGTGCTGCTTCCGCTCCTCGGCCACGAACTTCCGCAACTCGGCGTAGTACGGTTTGGTGAACTCCTCGCCGACGGCCGACACCCACGACGCGGGGAAGTCGCGGGGGATGAGCGCCTTGTCGATTTCGAACTTGGACGCCGGCCCGTCGACCGCGTCCATGGGCATGTGCGGGGTCGGCGCTTCGTAGTCGAACAACGACGGCGTCTCGGACTTCGCAGGCTGTTTCGGGCGTTTGGCCATGGACCCTCTCCCGCGGGCGGGGGAACTCCCCGGCATTCTACCCGCCGGCCGGCCGAAGTTCACCCGCCTTGTGAATCGCTCACAGTTGTTGGTGTTGCCGGGCCGCTCTGCGACCGGGAACCCGAACCCCGTGCTACACCTTCATTTGGAGGTGCCGCATGTTTCGTCGCGCGTGGTGGACCCGTCGCTGGATCGTGGTCGCGGCTGTTGTGGTCGTGCTGCTCGTCGGCGCGGTCGTGTGGGAGTGTGGCACCGACGAAGTGCGAGAAGGCCAACCGTTGGACGAGGCGAAGGCGGCACTCCAGCGGGCGGGGGCGGTGGACGTGTCCGCCAAGTGCGGGATGTACACGTCACTCGGTGGTCGCAATCCGACCCAGGTGGGTTGCACGATGTGGGAGTTCCCAGACGGCCACACGCTCTACTTGGTCGCCACCCGCGATTCGGACGACGAACCGTTTCGGGTGTCTCGTTTCGATCAGTGGAAAGGATGGTACAAGTCGGGTGGGGTCGAACTGCCAGCCGTCGATTCGGTTCGCCTCCGCCGGTCGGTGTTCACTGCGATGCCGCACTGCCTTCGGTGAGTGCCGTGGCAATTCGCCCTTGCTTACCTCGCGGTTCGAGGTAATATGCCCGCCATGCCGAAGCCGTCCAACCCCGACTTCCTGAACGGCGTGCCCGAGCTGCTGGTCCTGCACCTGCTCGCCCGCACGCCCATGCACGGGTACGAGGTGGTGCGGGCCATCGCCGCCGAGACGGGCGAGCGGCTCACCTTCGGCGAGGGCAGCATCTACCCCGTCCTGCACCGCCTGGAGCGCGGCGGCCTGCTGTCGTCGAAGCGGGAGGAGGTGGGCAACCGCTCGCGGATCGTGTACCGCGTCACGGCCGCCGGGAAGAAGCGTCTGTCCGCGTCGGCGGCGGCGTGGGCGGAGGTGGTGACGGCGGTGACTCGGGTGCTTCACGGAGGAACCGATGCCCCCCCAGCCGTGGCTTGAGGCGGTGTGGCGGACGGTCGTGCGTCGCGGGCTGCCCGCCGCCTACGCCGACCGGCTGGTCGTCGAACTCGGCGAGCACGCCGAAGACAGTGGCGACCCTGCCACCCTCGGCCCGCCCGACGAGATCGCCGCCGCGGCCGTCCGCGGCTACCGCTCCGGCCGATGGGCCGGCCGGCACCCGGTGCTCGCCCAGGTGGTCGCCCCGCTGCTGCTGGCGTACCTCGGCTGGGTGGTGTACGTGACCGCCGGCGTGTGGCTGGTGGAGCGGATCGGCGAGGCCCGCGACCCGCTCTCCCTGGCGGTGGCCCACGTGCTGGTGTTCGCCTCCCGGTTCGCCGCCCCGCTGGCGGCGGTCGGCGGGCTGTGGCTTGTTCACCGGCGGAGTGGTCGCCCGCGGTGGTGGTTCGCCGGCGGCGGGGCGGCGGTCGCTCTCCTCGCCGCCGCCTACGCCATCCACTTCACCCCGCCGGCCGAAGCCGCCGACCACGAGCCGGAGGTGCTCGCCTTCTTCTTCGGGCCGGCGTCCTGGTGGTCCGTCGCCCAGGCCGGGGCGGTGGCCGCCGCCGTGCTGCTCTTGCTCGCCCGCGGCCGCTCTCACCCGTCACGGAGGATCGCATGAACGGATTCAAGCTCTCCCTCACCCCGCTCGAAGGCCGCGACCTGGCGTCGGCCACGCTCGTCGCCCCGCCGCCGGCTCCGGCCCACGTGCGGGTGGAACCGGCCGCCGTGCCCGTCCGGGCGGTCCTCGACGCGGCCCGCCGTCAGGCCGACCTGCCCGCGGTGGCCGGCGGGGTGATCGCCGACGGCCGCACCACTGTCGCGGCCGCCGGCGTCCGCGAGCGGGGTAAGCCGACCGCCGTCACCGACGCCGACCAGTTCCACCTGGGGTCGAACGGCAAGGCGATGACTTCGACGCTCGCGGCCGTCCTCGTCGAGAAGGGGTTCGTGCGGTGGAACACCACCCTCGGCGAGGCGTTCCCCGAACTGCGGAACCGCATGAACCCGGCCTACCGCGGCGTGACGCTGGAACAGTTGCTGAACCACCGCGGCGGGTTTGCGGATGAGAACGTGAGCGAGGAGATCGGGCGGCGGGCCGTCGAGTACCGCGGTCCGGCGTGGGTGGGGAGGGCGCTGCTCCTGCCGCAACTCGTCCGCACCCCGCCCGGATCGGTGGGCCAGTTCAGCTACTCGAACGTCGGGTACACGGTCGCGGCGGCGGTGATGGAGCGGGCGACCGGGAACACCTACGAGTGGCTCATGCGGAAGTACGTCTTCAACCCGCTGGGCATGACCTCCGCCGGGTTCGGCCCGCCGGGCCGCGGGTACGGCCGGCTCGACCAGCCGGTCGGCCACACCCCCGAAGGCGTGCCGGTGGGCAACGGGCGGTCGGCCGAGTTGCCGCTGCTCATGTCCCCGGCCGGCCTGATGCACATGAACACGGCCGACTGGTCGAAGTTCCTGCGGGCGCATCTGGGCGAGCGGGTGAACGGGGTGAAGCTGCTGGGCGAGGCGTCGTTCAACAAACTGCACACGGCCGACCCGCGGCCGACCGACGCCCCCGGCATCGGGTACGGGTTCGGCTGGGTTCACCTGAACTTGAACGGCCGCGACGTGCTCTGGCACAACGGCAGCAACGGGTACTGGTACTCGGAAGCGGCACTCGATTTGAAGGCGAAAACGGCCGCGTTCGCGGTGACGAACCGGGCGAGCGAGGGGGCGGTCGCGGCCGTCAACGCCACGGTGGTCGCGCTCGGCGGGCGGTGACGGCCGGCCGGAATCGCCCCCGCCGGCCCGATTCCGACCTACAATTCCCGCATCCCGGTTCGCCTTCCACTCCCGCCGGTCGGCGGTATCCTCTCGCCTTCCGCGGACTCCACAGCGATCACACCCACCCCGCCCGAGGGTCGCCCATGCGTGCGCTCATTCTGCTGGCCGACGGGTTCGACGACCTCACCCTGTTCCTGCCGTGGTATCGCCTGAAAGAAGAGGGCGTGGACACCGTGCTCGCCGCCCCGCTCATGACCGCCGTGACCGGAAAGCACGGCTACCGCGTCGAGCCGGACACCACCATTCAGGACGTGAACACCGACGACTTCGACCTGCTCGTGATCCCCGACGGCAGCGGGAACGAGAAGCTGCGGCTGCTCGGCGAGGCGGTGGACGTGGCCCGCACGATGGTGCAGGACGGCATGGTGGTGGCGTCCGTCGGCCACGGGGCGCAGCTGCTCATCTCGGCCGGCACGCTCGACGCCCGCACCGTCACCTGCTCGCCCGGCATCCGCGACGACGTGCGGGCGGCGGGGGCGTTGTACCGCGACGAGTCGACCATCCTCGACGGCAACCTGCTGTCGTGCCGCGGGGCGGACGACCTGCCCGAGTTCTGCCGCCGCCTGGTGGCCGTGCTCAAGTCCCCCGCCCTCGCTCGGGTGTGACGGTGAACCCGTGACCCGAGTCGCATTGATGTTCTGTTGTAGCCGGGGTCTGTGACCCCGGTCCGACCGGCCTCACAGAGGCCGGCTACAGTTACAGAACGGTGCCAGGTCGTATGACTCCCATCCTCCTCGGCTCCGACCCGTCCGTTGCCGCCGTTCGCAAGGCGATCGCCCAGGTCGCCCCGACCGACGCCACCGTGCTCATCCTCGGCGAGACCGGCACCGGCAAAGAACTGGTCGCCCGCTCCGTTCACGCCCAGAGTCGGCGGGCCGCGAAGCCGTTCGTGCCCGTGAGCGGGGTGGCCCTGTCGCCGGGGCTGATCGTCAGCGAGTTGTTCGGGCACGAGGCCGGGGCGTTTACGGGGGCGAACCGCCGGCGGGTGGGCCGGTTCGAGCAAGCCGACGGCGGCACGCTTTTCCTGGACGAGATCGGCGAATTGCCGCCCGACGCCCAGGCGGTGCTTTTGCGGGTGCTTCAGGAGCGGGTGATTGATCGCGTCGGCGGCGGGCCGGTGGACGTGGACGTGCGGGTGATCGCCGCCACCAACCGCCACCTGCAAGCCGAGGCCGACGCCGGCCGCTTCCGCGCCGACCTGTTCTTCCGCCTGAACGTGTTCCCCGTCACCGTGCCGCCGCTCCGCCAACGCCCGTCCGACATCCCGCTGCTGGCCGAACACTTCGTGAAGGTGTTTACCGACCGGCACGGCCGCGCCGTGAGTCGCATTCCCCCGCGGGTGCTGTCGATGCTGTCCGCCCACCCGTGGCCGGGCAACGTCCGCGAGCTTCAGAACGTGATCGAGCGGGCGGTGATCGTGAGCGACGGCCCGGAGCTGGCGTTCGACCCCGGCTGGCTGGTGGGGGCGACGGCGGCCGAGACGGCGAAGACGTGGGCCGAGCAGGAGAGGAGGCGGATATTGGACGCGCTGCGGGCGGCCGGCGGGCGGGTGTACGGCCCCGGCGGGGCGGCCCACCGCCTGGGGCTGAACCCGACCACCCTGTACGGCAAAATGCGGAAGCACGGCCTCAGCCGGAACGGCGCGGAGTGGGGGTGATTGGCGAACGGCGCGACGTGAGTCCGC
>JANNVG010000203.1:0-2689 GCA_031414395.1 Fimbriiglobus sp. | reverse complement strand
CACGGCGAAAGGCGACTACTCCGAAGTAACGGTGTGTTGGAATGCGAGGCCGTCCTTCCCGATCTGTTCATTGCGCTGGCAAGAATCCTCCCACTGAATGCACAACAGCAACTGTGACGCATAATGCACGTGCCAATTGGCTGAATCAAGCCTGGCGATAACCGCAACAAATAACTTAGACACAGATCTCGACATTTTTTCCGTGCTATTTGGCAGACAGATCTGTAAATATTTCTAGCAGCCTATCTTTATATTGCGATCTGATAACATAATCCTTGTCTAAAACGCCAACAACTTCAGGCCTGGCACCAACCGCCTTCTTAGTCCTACAGCTGCAGATCGTCTTTGGGCGGCGAGGCGTGCCGCCGTTGGTAGTGGTAGAACCGGGCCCAGTATTGGTGATGGCGCCGCCACTCGGACCACGCGAAGACATCGCGTTCGCTGGCGACGCAGTCCCACACCACCTGCAGCAGCAGTTTCCGCACCTCGGGCACGCTGAGCCGGATCAGCGGTGCATCGTCTTTTTTTGCGGGGACGCCCGCAGGGCCCGGGCGCGGATCACGGTCACCACGGCCAGCGCCCAGAGACTCAGCGTTACGTGCCGGTGCCAGCCGTCCCAACTCCGCACCTCGTACTCGTCCAGGCCGCAGTCGCCCTTGGCCAGTTCGAAGTCCTCCTCGATGGTCCAGCGCCGGCCGGCGATGCGGACGAGGTCCGGGAGCGTCGTCGCGGGGGGGCCGCTGCAGGCGAAGTACGCCACGTCGTTCGCGTCGACGAGGGAGCGGCGGATCAGGAGCCATCGAACGGACTTCGTCGGCTCGGGACAGTTGGTGCGGACCACCGCCCAGTCGTACAACCGCGGCCCCTTGCTGCCGTCGCCGCAACTGAGGCGGCGCCATCCGTCGGCGGGCACCTCGGCCACGAGGGCCCTGGCCCGGACCTGGCGGAACCCGACCCACACGGCGAAGTCGCTCCGCACCGCGAGGACGTAGCCCAGCCCCTGAGTTTCCAGGGCCATTCGGAACTTATAGTCGGAGCCGTACACCGCGTCGGCCGTCACCCACTTCGCCGGCATCCCCGCCGCAACGGCCCGTTCGATCATCTGTTTCGCCAGCACGATCTTGGTCGCGAACGCCACCGACTTCGGGACGTGTGCGGCCTTCCGTCGCGCCGCGTCGCCGGCCCACTCCTTCGGCAGGTACAGCGCCCGGTCGACCAGGGCCGAGCCGTGCCGGCTGGCGTAGCCGAGGAAGACGCCGATCTGGCTGTTCTCGATCCGGCCGGCGGTGCCGGAGTACTGCCGGGCCACGCCGACCGACTTGGCCCCCTTCTTCAGGAAGCCGGTCTCGTCGACCACCAGTACGCCGTCGGCGTCGCCGAGGTGCTCGCGCACATAGGCTTGCAGTTCATCGCGGACAGCATCCGCGTCCCACACGGCGCGGCCCAGGAGGTGCTGCACTGCAAAGGGGTTGGCGTCGCCGAGACGCTCGGCCATCTGCCAGCCGTTCTTGCGCTCGACATCGCTCAGCAGCAGCCGCAGATACCCACCGGCCCGCTCCCGCGGCTCGGCCCGCGGGAAGTGCCGCGCGATGCGCTCCCCCACGGCGTCCAGTTCCGCCGCCCACTCCCGCACCGTCGCCGCCGTCGGTCGTCCTGACATGACAAAGCCCCCGCCAATGTCCGTGGAAAGGGCTTTTTTATCAATTGCAGCTGTAGGACTAGGCCGTGTTAACGTTCCAACCCCTGAATGCCGATGAATTTGCGGTGGATTTCACAGGTCTGCGAGGCAGGACGCCATGCGGATGATGCTGACCGACCCGCGTTGGGTGCTGCTGGAACCCTTGGTTCACCAAGCCCGGCGGTTCAAGTGCGGGGCGAAGCCGACGCTCTCGCACCGGATGTTCTTCGAGGCGATGCTGTACATCGCCCGCACCGGCGTTCCTTGGCGCGACCTCCCCGGCGACTTCGGGAAGTGGCCGGCGGTGTACATGCGGTTCCGGCGGTGGATCGCCTCGGGAAGCCTGGCCAAGCTGTTCGAACTGCTCACGGCCAACCCGGAGTTCGGCGACGTCCGCCGCGCCCTCATCGACTCGACGGTCATCCGCGTGCACCAGCACGCCGCGGGGGCGCCCCGGTCGAAAAAAAGATCGGCCGGGAGCGGTCCGCGAAGGCCCAGGGCATCAGCCGTAGCCGGGGCGGGAATTCCAGCAAGATCGTGCTGACCGCGGCCGACGAGGACACCGCGATCGTCGTCGATGTGATCCCCGGCCAGGCCGGCGACGCGCCCCAGTTGCAGCCGCTCCTGGACCGCACCTTGGAGCGGGTGCCGGATCTTGATGAGATGACCGGCGACAAGGGCTTCGACGGCGACGCCCAGCGTCAGGCGTGCATCGACGAGGACGTGTTCCCGAACATTCCGAACCGCAGGAACCGGACCGACCCCTGGCCGCAGGACACCGAAGGCTACAAGGAACGCAACCGGGTGGAGCGGCTGTTCGGGAAGATGAAGCAGTTCCGGCGCGTCGCCACGCGGTACGAGAAGCTGAAGGCGACGTTCCTCGGCATGATCCAAATCGCCCTCGGCTTCATCCGTCTCCGGCGAACCCAACGGGCTGCAACCGTTAACACGGCCTAACACTGTGCCAAGTCAATCACGAATCACCCGTCGCAGGGCAGGAAGTTCCTGGGG
>JANNVG010000202.1:0-4618 GCA_031414395.1 Fimbriiglobus sp. | reverse complement strand
CGGGGCCGCCCGCCGGGGTACACCGGGATGTGCGGCTGGATCAACACCCACTGCTCGTCGGTCACATCACTCGGGTAGGATTGAGTTCTCATGGGCTATTTTACGCCCCCGACCACCCCTTGTGGGACAGTCACTAAGTGTGAGGTCGAGCCGAACGTTGGATTCAAGTACAGCGCTCCGGGCTGGACCAGTTCGGCGAAGGGAACGGCCGCGAGCAAGCTGGTCAGGTCTTCCACATCTTCAGGTGCAACCTGTGTGTACTGCGGGTCAAGTTGATGGGCGCGGTAAACCGAATCGAGCTTCGCCAACCGAAGGGCGTGCGCCGCAACCTCCGCTCGATCCGCGTCGGTGAGGGACTGTCGGCGTATGTACACGGTAACACACGACTTGGCTGCCTCGATCACCCGCTGGACATCCTCCGCTAACTGTTTCGGCGCAGGCTGCTCGGCGGGGTCGATCCCGATCAGCACGTGCCTCCCGATGGTGCCGTTCGCCACCTTCCGCCAAATCACGTCCGGCGCGGCTTCGGCGATCCACTCGGAGGTGATGGCGTGCGGGACGCGGCGCTGTAACTCGAACCGCAGGAGGTAGTCGAACGCCGTTCCCACCAGGGGGTATCGTTTGCTCCTCGGCTCGACGATCAGCGGCGCGGTCAGCTTTCGTGGGCCTTTTGGCCGGAATGGCTTGAGTCTCTCCACGACTTCTGGCAGGGCGACGAACTTAGACAAACTCATGGGGTGATCTCAGTGGGTGGTTAGCTACTCTACCCGGCGTAGGCCGCTTCGAGTGCCGCCACGTCCAGCTTCTTCATTCCCATCATGGCGGCCATCGCGCGGCCGACGGCGGGCGACTCCAGGTCGCGGAGCATGTCCGGGAAGGTCCGCGGAATGATCTGCCACGACAGCCCGAACTTGTCCTTCAGCCAGCCGCACGCCTGCGCCGCCGGCGAGTCGGACGAGTACATTCTGTCCGGGGCGGAAGACCTGGTGCCGGGGTTGAAGCGATCGGTCGGGATGTGGAGGAGGAGAGCCGCGAACAGGGCGGGTACAGCATCCGCCGCTACCGCCCCCGCGTTACGCGGGGTTGCGCCGGCGGGATGTGAAGGAGAAAGGAACCGGGCACCAGCTGGGGTGCCCCGTTGGAGTGCGGCCGACACGCTATTAGTTCTTGGCCTCGGCCGCCGGCTCGACGCGATCATCGTTCGCACCGTCCCCGGCGTGACGAAGGCGGTGAAATGGAACTCGCCGTTCTACGGCGTCGAGGGCAAGGGCTGGTTCGTCAGTTGGCACTGCTTCAACAAGTACATCAAGGTGGCGTTCTTCCGCGGCACGTCACTGCGCCCGGTTCCGCCCGGCGAGTCGAAGAGCGACGACACCCGCTACCTGAACATCTTCGAGACCGACGAACTCGACGAGAAGCAGTTCGCCGCCTGGGTGAAGCAAGCCAGCGAGCTGCCCGGTTGGGGGAAGAGTTGAGAACGGTGGGCGCCCGGACGCCGGTCAATTGACCAGTAACGGTAGGCTCGCGAAGCCGCGGAAGATCAAGCTCTCGCACTTCCGCACGGCCGGCCGGTCGGGGTCGAGGCGGAGGTTCGGGTACCGCGTCAGCAGCGCCTTGAAGGCAGCGTCCAGTTCCATTTGTGCCAACCTCATGCCCAAGCACAGGTGCGGCCCCGCCCCGAACCCGATGTGCTTGTTGGTCGGCCGGTCGATGTCAAACGTATCCGGGTGGTCGAACACCGCCGGGTCGCGGTTGGCAGCGGCGAACGCCAGGAACACGAGCTGCCCGGCGCGGATCGTACTGCCATGCAGTTCCACATCCTGCAACGCCACCCGCATGACGAGTGTGACGGCGCTGTCGAACCGGATGGTCTCCTCGACGGTCGCCCGGACCAGTTCGGGCGACTTCGCCAGCCGCTGCCACAGGCCGGGCTGGTGAAGCACCGTGTGAACGCCGTTGGACAACTGGTCGATGGTGGTGACGTGCCCGGCGATGAGGATGAGCTGGCACTGGTTCACCACCTCCTCGACGGTCAGCCGGCCGGCCTCCTCCGCGGCGATGAACAGGCTCATCAGATCGTCGCCCGGCTTCGCTTTCCGCTCGGCGTGCAGCGCCCGGAAGTAGTTGCCCAGTTCAATCGCGCTGGTGTTCGCCAGCATCCCGTCGGCGAGCGGGTCGCGGACGGTCCCGCCGAAGAACCGGGCCGCGTCGCCGGCCCAGGTGCGGAACCGGCCGTGGTCCGCCTCCGGGATGCCGAACATCTCGGCGATGACCGTCGCCGGCATCGGCTCGGCGAGGTTGGCGACCAGGTCGAACGTGTCCCCGCGCACCTCATCCAGCAGTCCGGCGACCACCCGCTCCACCCGCGGCGCCCACGCGGCGAGTGCGCTCGGGGTGAACCCGCGGTTGCCCAGCACCCGCAGCCGGTGGTGGTCGTCGCCGTCCTTCATCAGCATCATGTCGTGGGTGACGCGGAGGTAGTCCTTGATGGGGGTGGTGTCCTCGCCGCCGAGCATCTGTTGGGCCATCACCGGGATGCGGTTGGCGCTCAGGCGGGGGTCGCGGAGCAGGGCGGACACGTCGGCGTACCGCGACACCACCCACGCCCGAACGTCCCCGGCGTAGTGAACGGGGTCGTGGTCACGCAGCCAGTTGAGCGCCGGGTACGGGTCGAGCAGGACGGCGGGATCGGCCAGGGACGGGGCGGAGGAGACGGCGGACATGGGTACACCGGGGCGAGGGAAAGACCGTTGTTCCTTAGAGTACGGAGTACGGGTGCGGGCGGCTTCGTCTGATCCGCAGGATATGGGAGACTTCCACGACGGCGAAATCCCTCTCACCACTCGCCCAGCACTTCGCCACCCGCTCGCGTGCCGGCGGCTTGCCATGCGGCCGGCGTCACGCTCTGTCGAACGAACCGCACACTGCCGTCGGCCACCGCCGCGTTCATCCCCCCGGTGTGTCGGCTGCCGTAGCCGCTCCAGCGGTCCCATGCCTGCGGGCCGAGGGTCGCCCACGGCACCGGCGGGGGCGGGATGGGCGGCAGCGGGGGCGGCGGTTGCGGCGGCGGCACATACGCGCCGGGGTGCCCGTACCCGACCGGCCGGCCGGTGGCCAGCAGCAGCCCGGCACCGGCGTTCGGCCCGGTCGTGTTCGCCCACCCCGCGAACGACGTGATGGACTGGAACGGCGGGCTGGGCGTCGGCGGGTCGAGCGGGGCGTTCAGGAACGAATCCAGGTTCCCGTCGCCGAGCAGCCGCTCGCCGAACAGCAGCGTGTTCGACGTGCCGTCGGTGATGGCGAGCAGCCGCACCGGGGTGCGGAAGCCGAACACGCCGTCGTTCGTCGCCCGTGCTTGCGGGAAGCTGGCGCTGCCGCCGTTCGCCCCATAGGTACACGCCCCGAGTTGCGTGCCGCCGAACACGAGCGGGTTCGACGGCACCGGCTGCGACGGACAGAGGAACGTGCTGATCGCCGTCGCCGCCGGAGTGCCGCTGCCGCCGATGTTCGCCGCGTAGTTGCCGTAGTTCCACCGCGAATGCACGTTCCCCTGTTCGATGTACGGCAGCAACTCCACGAACACGCTCGTCTGTCGCCCGTCGGCCGCCGGTTGACCCATGCCCACCGGAAGGCGGCCGTCGTTCGCACCTTCGTAGTTGTGGACCGCGAGGGCGAGCATTTTCAGGTTGCTCTGACACCTCATGCGGGCAGCGGCCTCCCGCACCTTCTGCACCGCGGGCAGGAGCAGACCAATCAAGATGGCGATGATGGCGATGACGACGAGCAGCTCGATGAGCGTGAACCCACGGCGTCCCTGTAGCCGGCCTCTGTGAGGCCGGGCCAGACCGGGGTCACAGACCCCGGCTACAGCTTGTCGGGGGTGAGTCACGGGGCCTCTCCGGTGGGGTGTACCATTCACCATTGTTGCGGGGGAGGTGGCGACGGTGCAAGGGAGCCGGCCGACGAATGCGCGTCACACCGGAATTCCCTCATCCGCGGACGGAACGGGTGCCGAAGGTAGGAGTTGGGGCGGTGTTCGCGTTCGGAGGTGTGCCCGTGCAGCGTTTCGGCCTCGGCTGGCAGGTGCCCTCCGCGCTCGCCGGGCTGGCGCTCGGCGGGCTGCTCGTGTTCTTCGGCTGCGCCCGCACCCCGCCGGTGGCGACCGCCCGTGTGGCCGGCGTGGTCATGTTCGAGGGGCGCCCGCTCGCGGGTGGCGTGGTCGTGTTCGTGCCCGACGCCGACCGCACGGCAGGCGGGAAGATGCTCACCGCCACCACCGACGCGAACGGCCGGTTCGTACTGGCCGACGGCGCCGCCGCGGTATCGCCCGGCTGGTACAAGGTGGCCGTTGCCGACCCGCCCGGCGGGGAGTGGTCGTATGCGTTCCCGGCGGAGTTGCGCCGCCCGGACCGCTCCGGCCTCGAGCGCGAGGTGAAGGCCGGCCACGACCACAACTTCGAGTTCCTGATCGAGTTGACAAGATAAGGGCGAACCCGGCCCGCAAGGGCCCCCGGGTGGCGGTGGAGCCACCAAACCCCCCCCCCCCCCCCCAAGCCCGGCGGGGAGCCCCGATACCTCCAACCCCCCACGCCCAAATGCACAACAACACCGCCCCGTC
>JANNVG010000201.1:0-3737 GCA_031414395.1 Fimbriiglobus sp. | reverse complement strand
GGTGAACCCGCGGCTGTCCCGCCGGCGGAGGGTGTAGGTGATGCTCATGCGTCCCCCGTGGGCAGGACGCCGTAGGGTGGGCCTTCGACGAACACCGTGAGCGAGCCGACCGAATCCTGCGTGGTCGCGGCGGGGCCGACGAGCCAGTACACCCGCCAGTTGCCGGGGGTCAGGCCGGTCGCCACCTGCACGCTCGTGAGGGTGAACCGCAGCGTGCTGCCACTCAACGAAAACTGCGGGTCGCTCGTGCCGCCCGGCCGCCAGCGGTACACCCGCCGCACGGATGCCACGCCCGATCCGGGCGTCGGCAGCGAGTCGAACACCAGAGTCACGTGGGTCGTGGCGAAGTCGGGAGCGACGGACGGCGACACGGCCGTCGCGGACAGGTCCGCGTCGAACGCCTCGCCCCAGACGATCCGCTCGGGGGTGCTCATGATCGGCCCTCCGGGGTCAGTACCAGCATCGCCTTGTGCAAGTGCTCGGACAGTACGCGCGGGGCGAACGCCTTGAGGGGCGACAGGTGCGGGTGCAGCGCCCGGTACCCGCCGGCGTAGGTGTCCTGCCCGTCGTGCCACTGGTGCACGTCCTGGCAGAGCACCACCGCCCGCCACCGCCCGAGCGCCGTCACCCGCGTCAGCCAGTCGCTCACCCAGGCGTTCGGCCAGTGGTGGAGCACGTCGCGGCAGATGAGCACGTCGGCGGCGGGGATCGCCTCCAGATCGCGGTAGCAGTCGAGCACTTGGGCCGAGCGGCCGGGGGCGTTCCGGCGGAACATCTCGACCGCCGCGGCCGACGAGTCGAACCCGTGATACTCGGCGAACGCCAACTCGCGGGCCACCCGCCCGTCGCCGCACCCCACGTCCACGCAGCTCCGCCAGCCGGCGAGTGCCGCCACGGTGTTGACCGAGTCGATGAACGGGCGGGCCTCGGCCGGCGTGCTGCCCGTGCCGCTCCCGCCGCCCCACAGCCCGCGACGGTAATGCTCATCGAACACGGACGCCGAGTCGGGCCGGCGGTTCAGCGTCTGGGCGAGCAGGTCGAACACCCGCCCTTCGAGCGGCAGACGTGCCTGCGGGTTCGAGTAACCCGTGCGCCCGGCCGGGATGTCGGACGGGGCGAACAGCTTGCCCTGGCAGCGGTGGACGATCACTGGGGTGCCGTGCAGCCGGCAGACGAACGCCGGGTGATCCCAGTCGGCGTGCCCCAGGTCGAGGAGCGGGGTGCCGGTGATCGCACACGCCACCCGCCACGAGTCTTGGTCCCCGAACATGTGCTGGTAGTAGAAGTCGCTGTGCTGACTCATCCAGTGCATCAGCCGCAACGCCGACTCACACTTGGTGCGGTCGATCAGCAACTGGCCGCCCTGGATTGCAGGCACCCCCGCGGCCCCGCTCGGCCAGACCACCGGCCACTTGACATTCCCGGCGCAGTTGTCGAAGTCACGCCAGAAGCACAACCCCGCCCCGGCGTGGGCGGCGGCGGCGAAGAGCGGCGTCGGGTCGGCCACGCAGTAGGCGTCGGCGTCCAGGTAGAGCACCCGGCGGAGCGTCGTGTGCGTCAACGCGTACCCCTTCGCCTCCCAGCCCCCTTTGTCCACCCGGCCGACCGGGATGCGGTTGTCGTCGCGGGTGGCGCTCATCGCGTCCGCGTCGATCAGGGTGACGTTCAGCCCGTCCACGTCCGCCGGGTCCACCGCCTCGCACGTGCCGCGGTACCACACCTCAATTGGGAGCGTGCAGCCGAGTTCGCGCAGTAAGGCGCACCCGACCGCGATCCCCGGCCAGAACTTGCCCCCGCCGACGTACACGATGCCGTCGCCGGACGCCGCGAGCGGTTCCGGCGTGCGATCCCGCTCGGCCGTCAGCCGGTGCAGGAAGCGGGCGGCGGTGGTTCCGCAGCGGTACCACTCGGGCCGGGGGTCGGGGTTGTACGCCTCGTCGCTCATGGTCCGTCACACCTCCGTAATCGTCAGGCAGAGGGTCGCGCACGGCAACGCGAACGAGTACGGCCCCCACTCGCCCGGTGGCCCGCACGCGGTGGCCGGTGCGCCACACCCCAGGCCGGCGACCGTCCACGACACCCCGTCGGTACTCGACTCGATGCCCGTCTTCGTGCACGGGTTGTTCGCGCGGAAGTACAGCGTCGTCCCACTGCACACGCCCGTGAGAGCTATCGACCCGACCCAATATGTGCCGTCCCAAGTCGTGCCGAACGACCCCTGCCCGCCGTCGAGAGTGACGACCATTTCTGCCGACCCCAGTCGGTCGGCACAGCACGGCAGCGGCCCGCCCGTCCCCGGCGTCGATCCGCCCGAACCGCCGTCGCTGCCCGTGCTCCCGCTGCCCACGGACCCACTGCCCACACTCCCGACGCTCCCGCTCCCCGGCGACGAGCCGCCGCACCCGCAGCAGCCGATGTCCTCGTACCAGCTCGTCACCTGGCACGTCGCCCGGTCCTCGCTCTCCCAGTACAGCCGGTGCCCCGGCAGGCCGTCCGGCCGGCACGTCATCCGCGTCATGTAGGTGCGGGTGCCGGTGCAGCCCGACCCGCTCCCGCCCGAACCGCCGCTGACTGGTCCGCTGCCGCTCCCGCCTGGCGCGCTGCCACTCGTCGGGCCACTCCCACTGTCGCCGGCCGGCACGCCCTTCGTGGCCAGGATCAGCCGCTCGTCGTCGTCCTTCACCCCCACCGGCTCGGCGAGCGTCGGGCCGGTGGCCAGGTCGCCGGTGCCCGGCAGGGGTGTGAGCCAGCACGCCTCCCCGTCCTCCCACACCGGCGCGCCCAGGTCGTACCCGGCGAACTCCAGCACCACGCCCGGCCACAGGAGCGGGTCGCCGGGCGACGGCAGGCCCGTGATCCGCACCGGCCAGCCCACCCGCTGCTTCGGCTGCGGGGCGAACCGCTGCGGGCCGGTGCCGTTGTACCGCAGGCGGTCGAACCGCTCCTCGGAGCGCGATGCGGCGGCCACCCGGCGGGCGCCTCGTGGGGAGAAGCCGACGGACTCCTGCGGGTCGGGCATCACCAGCCCTCCAGCAGCACGCCGATGGCCGCGAAGTTCGAGAAGCGGTAGCGGTCGAACCAGAGCAGGACGGGCACCACGCCGACGAGAATTTGACACGTCTGCTTGCTGGCGTCGGGAGCGCCGGTCGGCTTGTACGTGAACTTGTCCCAGCCGACGAAGCCCGCATTCGGCGTGTACGTGAAGCCGCCGCCGGCCGCGAGTGAGAGCGTGCCGTTCGGGGTGGTGTCCACCACGGTGACAGCCGTGATGCTGATGTCCGTATCGTTGGCCAACACGCCCTGGGCGTCGGCCACCGTGAACGTCTCGCCGGCGGTGGTGGCGTAGAAGTCCGGGCACAGCCCGCCGAGCGCCGAGGTGTACACGTATGGCAAGAACTCGATCTCGTTCAACTGCGTGCTGCGGGGGATGAGGGCGCTCCCCTTCCCGTCGAGCAGTTGCGGGTGGCTACTTCCTGCCACGTCGGGCCGGATGGCCTGCTTCTTCAACTTCCCGCCGCCGGCATCGACGAATCCGTGGTAGCCGGCGTCGGGGACAACCCAGCGGTGGAGTCGCTTCACCTTCGTGCCGGCGGGCAGCACGGTGCCGTCGGGCAACGTCACCGCCCCGCCGAGCCGCACCTCCTGCAAATCGATCAGCAGTTCCACCGTGACGCGCCAGTAGTAGCGGGTGGCGGCGGACGCGCCGGCCACCTTCGAGCGTTGGACCCGCTGCTCCT
>JANNVG010000200.1:0-9124 GCA_031414395.1 Fimbriiglobus sp. | reverse complement strand
CCTCGCTCGCCAGGCCGCCGCCGCCCCGCCGGGGCCGGAGCGCCAGGCCGCGCTCGTCGCACTGGTCGCCCGCGCCCGCTCCGGGGCCGACGCGGTCAGGGCGTTCACGACGCTACAAGCGTTGCCGACCGGCAAACGGGCGGCGCTCGAGTTCGTGGCGACCATGCCCGAACCGCTGCCGTCGGCGGTGGTGCTGCTGGCGGCGCAAGCCCTGCACGACCCCGACAACCCGGTGCCGGTGCGGCTGGCCGCCGCCGGCGCACTGCTGGCGTCGGTGCCCGACAACCCGCACGCCGTCGGGCCGATCGTGCGGGCCGTCACCGCCGAGCTGTCGCGGTCGAAGGCGCTCCAGCGGATGATCGAGCTGCAAAGCCGCGTGGAGAAGTGCGACACGCTCGACGCGATGGTGAAGGCGGCCAACCAGGAGGTGAAGCTGAAGTGCCCGAAGTGCGAGGGCACGTTCCGCCGCGGCGGGTTCATCAAGCACCTGTGGAAGGCCCACCGCTTGCAGTTCGACCGCGGGGTGGCCGTGGACCCCCGCCCGCAAGTGGAAGAGGCGGTGTCCGCTGCCACCACCGCCGCCGACCCGTCCGCCGTCGATGCCGCGTACTCGCTCACCGCCCGCTTCTTCCCCAACTCGACCCCGCAACAGGTGCTGCAAGCGGTCGCCGCCCGCCAGACCGCTGTCGGCTACCCGGTGCCGGACGAACTCACCCGCGCCGCCGCCGACGCCCGAACCGGCCTCTGCCCGAACTGCCTCGCCCCGATCTCGGACCCGTTCACCCCCGTGCCCCCGCCGCTCGCCGTCACCAAAACGCGGCTGGCCGGCGACGGGTACACGGTGGAGGTGATCGACTCGCCCGCCGGCCGCACGCTGCACGTCGTCACGCCGAAGGAGGAGTTCACCGAGAAGCCGCAGGGCGAGCGGCGGTTCGACCCGCGGGTGGTCGGCGTGTTCGCGGCCGCGCCGGTGCTCGTCGCCGGGCTGGTGCTGGTGTTCCTGCCGTTCGTCACGCAACCGTTCCTGGCGGCGCTCGGGTGTGCGGTGCTGGCGGGGTTGCTGTATGCCGCCGTCGCGTTCACCCGCAAGCCGCTCCCCGCGGGTCAGCGGCTGGTGGTCGATGCGGCGTGGCGGACGGTCGTGCCGACCGTGAAGCGGAGCAAGGCGAACGCCCGCTGGCTGACGCGGCTGTGTCGGGCGAGTCCCGACCGCGGCACGCCCGAAGACCGCGGGCGGGCGCTGACCGATCTGGTCTCGGACGCGGCCGACGGGTTCGACCGCGGCACCGTGTTCGTGCACCTGTTCGCCGCCGCCCGCCTGCTGCAAGTGAGCGACGGCGCCGGCATGGGCCGCGAGCGGGTGGCCGCGCTGGTGGACGTGTTCGAGCCGTTCTTCAAAGGGGAACTGTCGGCCGAGTTCGCCGAAGCCGCCGCCGACATCGCCCACACCGACGACCTCGTACCGGGGGCCGACGCCGCGCGGCTGAGCGTGCGGCTGATCGCGGCGGCGTTCGACGCCGGCTTCCAACCGCTGGATTTGCTCCGCGTGCTGCGGTTCCTGCCGCACCTGCGGGTGCTGTGCGGCACGCCGACGGGAGACGTGCTGCGGCTGCAATTCGTGGTGTGGAAGTGGCGGGCGAGCGAGCCGTGGGCGAGCGTCGGGCCGGCGGTGTCGGTGTTCGAGTTGGCCGAGTCGGCGCCGGGTCCGTGCCGGCGGATGCTGGCGGCGTTCCCCGACGCGGTGTTGCGGATCGAGTTGCCCGACGCGGCCGAGCGGGAGTTGGGTGAAGTGGTGATGACCGCCCGCGGGCTGGTGGTGTCTGGGAAGTTCCTGACCGACCCGGACGAGGACGCCGAGTTGCTCCGCTCCCCGCGGGGCAGCGGGTGGACGCTCGCGCTGGGTTCGCAGCGGATCCAACTGGACCGCAAGCTGGCCCCCGAGACGGTGGCGGTGCTCGGCAAGTGGCTGCGGTATCGCGTGACGCGGCTGGTGCCGCAGGCCGACAGCCAGGACCGCACGAACGGCGGGCTGCTCCGCCGCGTCCTCGGCCCGCTGGTGCGGGCGTGCGGGCTGTGCGGCACCGAGTGCGTGTGCCGCACCGGGCGGGTGGGTGACTCGTGGCCGGTGACGTGACGGCGAACCGGGAGCGCGAGCGAGTTGGTGCCGAAGTCGGCGTGTGGTACGAGCGGGAGGAATCGGCGGGGCCGGTCACCCGGCGAAGGCGAACACGCCCGGCCCGACGTGGAAGTATTTCGCCAGCTTGCCGATCTGGGCGCGGTTCAGCGTCCGCTTGCCGGACAGCACCTCCGACACCGTGGACGCGGCGATCTTCGCCCCGCGGGCCACATCCGTCTGCGTCCGCCCCTGGATTTCCATCAGGTAGGCCAGCATCTCGGCGTCTGTTGTTTCCGGCTCCGGTTCGTGAACCGTCTCGTAGGCT
Organism: Fimbriiglobus sp.; assembly: GCA_031414395.1. Classification (GTDB taxonomy): domain Bacteria; phylum Planctomycetota; class Planctomycetia; order Gemmatales; family Gemmataceae; genus JALHQU01. Next base: position 6,683 of record JANNVG010000200.1, on the reverse strand, counting down.
TCGACCAGATCGGCGATCACTTCCAGGTAATCCTGTTCGGGCGGGGTGAGAGTCGGTGCGTCGATCAGGGAGTCGATCACTTTGATCGCCGCGTCCTGTTCGTCCTCGTTCCGAATCGGTCGGAGGGGGAACAGGCGGATGAGTTCCAGATACCGATCCTGGCCGCGGCCGTAGACGGTGTGGAGCGTACCGGCTCGGGTCTTGATTTTGGTCGCACTCATTCGGACTTCCATCCCCCGCGGGAATACTCCGCGTGCGTTAGGACGTGCCGGATGTACACCCGGCCGGTGTTGTAGTGGACGGCAGCGATCAGGCGGTACTTGTTCCCGCCGATGTCGAAAATCACGAACTGCTTGTACACGTCCACATTCGCGCCGAACACCGCCTTCACGTCGTCGAAGGAACTCCACTTGGCCATCGTAGCAATCCGCCTCCACCGGGTGAGCGGTCCACGAGCATCAGGGTAAAGGGTCCAACAATCCCGGAGCTTCTTTGGTGAAGTGAGCCACATGGCGCATGACGACCTCGGGAGTTCACACCTACTCCGGACGGCCGAGTTAGAACCCGAGGGCGTTGTGGTGGCTCACGAACGCAGGGTCAGTATTTCGCATTCTGCGAAGTTGTCAACCCCACTCCTGGAAACGCCCGCGGGGCGGGCGACGCCTGATGGCCTCGCCCGCCCCGCGGTGGTGTGGACCCGGCGGCTCACGCCGCTCGGCTCGTCCGGTCGGTCACTTGGCGTCGGCCGTCACCGGCTCGGGCGCGCCGGTGGACTCGAACGTCAACTGGTCCTCCCCGTCCTCGCCCTTGCCGGCGCCGACGCTGATGGTGTCCTTGCCGGTGAACTCGCCCTTCAGCAGCGACTCGGCCAGGGAGTCTTCCAGGTGCTGCTCGACCGCCCGGCGGAGGGGCCGCGCCCCCATCTCCAGGCTGCTCCCCTTGTCGATCAGGAACTCCTTGGCCGCGTCCGACATGACCAGCGTGAGGCCCTTCTCCTTCAGCCGCTTGCTCACCTTCACCAACTCCATGTTCACGATCTCGGTCAGGTCCTTCTTCTCCAGCTTGCGGAACACGATGGTGTCGTCCAGGCGGTTCAGGAACTCCGGCTTGAACACCTTGCTCATCTGCTCCAGGAGCGACTTCTTCATGTCCTGGTAGTTCACCTCGGAGTCCTTCTTGATGTCCTTGATCCAGAAGTCGCCCAGGTTGTCGCCCCGCACGATGGTGTCGGCGCCGACGTTCGTGGTCATGATGACGATGGTGTTCTTGAAGTCCACCACGCGGCCCACGTTGTCCGTCAGTCGCCCCTCTTCCATGATCTGCAGGAGCATGTTCCACACGTCCGGGTGGGCCTTCTCGATCTCGTCGAGGAGGACCACGCTGTACGGCTTGCGGCGGATCTTCTCGGTCAGTTGGCCGCCCTCCTCGTACCCCACGTAGCCGGGCGGGGCGCCCACCAGCCGGCTCACGTTGTGCTTCTCCATGTACTCGGACATGTCGAGCTGCACGATGTTGTTCTCGTCGCCGAACTGGAACTTGGCCAGGCTCTTGGCGAGCAGCGTCTTGCCCACCCCGGTCGGGCCGGCGAAGATGAAGCAGCCGATCGGCCGCTTCGGGTCTTTCAGCCCGCTGCGGCTCTTCCGCACCGACTTGGCGATGGCCTTGATGGCCTCGTGCTGGCTGACCACGCTCTTGTGCAGTTCGTCTTCCATCTTCAGCAGGCGGCGGGTCTCGTCCTCGCCCACCTTCTTGAGCGGCACGCCGGTCATCTTGGACACCACCTCGGCCACCACCTCCTCGTCCACGATGCCGTCGGCCTCCTTCGCCCGCTCCCGCCAGTCTTTGGTCACCTGCTCCTTCTTCTTCTTCAGCTTGTCGGCCTGATCCCGCAGGGCGGCGGCCTCCTCGAACTGCTGGCCGGCGACGGCCGCTTCCTTCTCGGCGTTCAGCTTCTCGATCTGCTCGTCCAGTTCCTTCAGGTCCGGCGGGCGGGTCATGGCCTTCAGGCGGATGCGGGCGCCGGCCTCGTCGATCACGTCGATGGCCTTGTCCGGCAGGCACCGCCCGGAGATGTACCGGTCGCTCTGCTCGACCGCCGCCCGCAGCGCGCCGTCGGTGATCTGCACGCGGTGGTGGCTCTCGTAGCGGTCCCGCAGGCCTTTCAGGATTTCGACGGCCTCGTCCTTGCTCGGCGGGTTGACGATCACTTCCTGGAAGCGGCGGGCCAGGGCCGCGTCCTTCTCGATGTACTTGCGGTACTCGTCGAGGGTGGTGGCCCCGATGCACTGGATCTCGCCGCGTGCGAGGGCCGGCTTGAGGACGTTGCTGGCGTCTATTGCGCCTTCGGCACCGCCCGCCCCGACGAGCGTGTGCAGCTCGTCGATGAACAGGATGGTGGTCTTCGCCCGGCGGACCTCGTTCATCACCGCCTTGATCCGCTCCTCGAACTGCCCGCGGTACTTCGTGCCGGCCACCATCATGGCCAGGTCGAGCACCACCAGGCGGCGGTCGCGGAGCAGGTCGGGGATGTTCCCGTCGACGATCATCTGGGCCAGGCCCTCGACGATGGCCGTCTTGCCCACGCCCGCCTCGCCCAGTAGCACCGGGTTGTTCTTGGTGCGGCGGGAGAGGATCTGGATGACCCGCTCGATCTCGTTCGCCCGGCCGATGACCGGGTCGAGCTTGCCCGTGCGGGCGAGCTCGGTCAGGTCGCGGCCGAAGCTGTCGAGCGCCGGCGTCTTGGATTTCGATTTGCCGGACCGCTCGCTGCGCTCCCCGCGCTCGCTGCGTTCGCCCGGCTCGTTATCGTTCGGCATGGGATTGTGCCCCAACAGGTTGAGAACTTCCTCCCGCACGTCGTCCAGCTTCAGCCCCAGGTTCATGAGCACCTGGGCGGCCACACCCTCCTGCTCCCGCAGCAGGCCGAGCAGCAGGTGCTCGGTGCCGACGTAGCTGTGGTTCAGGTTCCGCGCTTCCTCGATGCTGTACTCGATCACCTTCTTCGCCCGCGGGGTGTGCGGCAGGCGGCCCATGACCACCTGATCGCCGCCCTGCCCGTGTTGCACGATCCGTTCCACTTCCAGGCGGATCTTCCGCAAGTCCACGTCCAGGTTCTTGAGCACGTTGGCGGCGACCCCGCTGCCTTCCTTCACCAGCCCGAGCAGGATGTGTTCGGTGCCGATGTATTCGTGGTTGAACCGCTGCGCCTCCTGGTTGGCGAGCTGCATCACCTTCCGCGCTCGGTCGGTAAACCGTTCGTACATTTTACTCAACTCCCAAGGGAGTCATGGGTCGCCTCACCGGAGGCGAACGGGGTGCGTTGGCCTGTCCGTCATACTATGCCCGCCGCCCGGCGGGACCAACTGCGGCCGACGCCGTGACAGTCCGGGGGCGGTGGGTCGGAGCGTTCCCCGGCGACGGGAAGGGGGGCGACGGCCGGGTGCGGGGTGCGAGCGGCGAGTGAAGATGTCGAATAGTAGAAGGCGGGAGGGGAATAATCAAGGCGGAGGCGCGGGGACGGGACAGGGGACAGGGGACAGGGGACAGGGGACAGGACGCGGGTGTACAACGACTTCCCCATCCGGAGGAGTCGCCGTGAAGAAGAAGATCGTCACCCACTTCGACCTGGACGTGTACGACAAAGCCTTCGCCGCCGCCATGATTCTGTTCGAGGCGTCGAAGACTTTTCCCAAGGAGGAAAGATACTCGCTCACCGATCAGGTGCGGCGGGCGTCCCGCTCGGTGTGCGCGAACATCGCCGAAGGGTGGCGGAAGCGTCGGTACGAAGGGTCGTTCATCAGCAAACTGACGGACGCCGAAGGGGAGGCGGGCGAAACGCAAACGTGGATTCAGTTCGCGGTGAAATGCGGCTACCTGCCTCGCACCCAGGGCGTGGAACTGCACCGGGCCTACGACTCCGTCATCCGCATGTTGGTCGCCATGACGAACAAGCCCGAGGTCTGGGTCATCAACCCCAAAGCGTGACTCGCCGCGTTGCGCTGATCGTCCGCTGAACCCGCCCTCTGCGACCACGTTCCGACTGAGCCTCACAACGGTTGGGTTCAAGACGATCAACGCAACACGGTATCACCCCTGTCCCCTGTCCCCCCGTCCCCTGTCCCCCTGTCTCACTTCCCGCCCTCCTTCGGCGTCGTCTTGTCGCCGCCGTACTCGCCCCAGCTCTTGTGGTAGTTCCGCACGTCCTTCGCGCCCATCAGTTCCAGTGCGAAGGCCATCACCGCGGCACGACTGCCGCCCTGACAGTACGTCACGCACGGCTTCGTTAGGTCGATCTTCTGCGACTCGAACAGCTTGGCCAACTCACCCGCCGGCTTGAACTTCTGCGTCTTGTCGTCGAGCAGGTCGGTCCACTCGAGCGCCTTCGCCCCCGGCACCTTGCCGCCGGCCACCTCGGTCGCACTCCGGGCGTCCACGACGCACGCCGCGTCCTTCTTCTCCGCCAGCTTCACCACGTCGGACATCACCGCGAGGCGGGCTTCCGGCTTCCACTCCACCGGGTCGGCCGGCTTCGCCTTCACCGCGTCTTTGCTGACGGTCAGCTTGGCGGCGGTGTACGCATCCCACCCGCCGTTGAGGATCCGCACGTCGGGCACGCCGGCCAGCTTCAGCGCCCACCACCCGCGGGCGGTCAGCTTCACGTCGTCGGAGTACACGACCACCGGCGTCTTGCCCGTCACGCCGAGGTCGGCGAGCGTCGCCTTCCAGAAGGCGGCGTCGGCTTTGCCGTCGTCGATGGCCTTCGCCCACGCAGTCACGGGCACGTTCAGTGCCTTGGGGATGTGCCCGGCCTGATACTTGGCGGGGGAACGGGCGTCGAAGATCAGTGCGCCTTCGGTCAACACGTCGGCCGCTTCGACCAGCAGTTCGGGCTTGGCGTACTTGGGGGCGTCGGCGGCCGGCGCGAGCAGGGCGACGAACAGGGGAAGCATGGCGAATCCTCGGGAGGGTCGGGATGGTATACTCAGAATGCCCCCTGGAGGATGAGCCATGAGTGTGGTCGTGATCGACGACGCCACCCGCGAGAAACTGCTCGACGCTGGCGAAGACGCTGTACTGCGTGATTCGGCGGGGAAGGTGGTGGGGTTGTTCATCCGCCAACACCCGCCGGAGGACTTCGAGATGGTCGGGACGCCGTTCACCGACGAGGAGGTCGCTCGACACATGAAAGAGTCGAAGCGTGTCCCCGCGGCCGAGGTGGAAGAGATGCTGCGGAGGCTGACCAAATGCGAGTGACTTGGACGGAGGATGCGTTGGACAAGCTGGCCGACATCTACATCACCCTCTCAGTGGACGACCAGAGGGAGGTGGCCCGTACCGTCCTGCGGATGAACAGGCTGCTGGCGATCCACCCGGAACAGTTGGGCGAATCGCGGGACGGGTGGGAGCGGATCTGGTTTGAGGGGCGGTTGATGACTCGGTTCGAGATCATCCCTGCTGAATCGGAAGTGGTCGTGAACGATGTGACCCTGCTTCGGCGCCAGAATTCGTAACCGCAGTCGCCACGAGGTCGTTCCCCCATGCCCTTCACCCGTCGCTCGCTGTTCGTCGCCGGAGCTGCCGTCGTTGCCGCGACCGCACTTCGTGCCGACGACAAGAAGCTCGAGCCGAAGTCGCCGTTCAAGTTCTGTCTGAACACGTCCACCATCCGCATCGGGCAGGGCGACTGGGGCAAGCCGCGGCCGATCACCGACAGCATCGACATCGCGGCGAAGGCCGGGTACTCCGCCATCGAGCCGTGGATTCAGGAACTGGACGAGTACACGAAGGGCGGCGGCACGCTGAAAGACCTGGGCAAGCGGTTCGCGGACGCGGGGCTGGCCGTGCCCGACGCCATCGGCTTCGCCGAGTGGCTGGTGAGCGACGACGACCGCCGCAAGAAGGGGTTGGAGACCGCCAAGCGCGACATGGACAAGGTGCTGGCGGTCGGCGGCAAGTGCATCGCCGCCCCGCCGGTCGGCGCCACGGCCGGCGGCAGCCGCCGCGACGACCCGAAGTTCACCGAACCCGTGAGTGCGGTGGTCGCGGCCGAACGCTACCGGGCGCTGCTCGATTTGGGCAAGGCGGTCGGCGTCACCCCGCTGGTGGAGGTGTGGGGGCACAGTGCCAGCCTCGGCAAACTCGGCGAGACGGTGCTCGCGGCGATGGAGTGCGGGGCGGACGGCGGGGCGGTGCTGCCGGACGTGTACCACCTGTATAAGGGCGGGAGCAACTTCGGCGGGCTGAAGCTGATGAGCGGGTCGGCCATCGGCATCTTCCACGTGAACGACTACCCGAAGATCGAGCGCGGCACGATTAAAGATCAGGACCGCGTGTACCCCGGTGACGGCGTGGCCCCGCTGAAAGAGGTGTTCGCCACGCTGAAGGCCATCGGGTACGCGGGGTATCTGAGTTTGGAGTTGTTCAACCGCGACTACTGGAAGCTCGACCCGCACGAGGTGGCGAAGACCGGCCTCACGAAGCTGAAGGACGTGGTGGGGTAAGGTTGGCCTGTCGAAGTCGGCAACCCCACCCCCGCCGCCCTCGCTTCGCTCGGAGCGGCGACCCCTCCCCAGCGGGGAGGGGTGGGGTGAAGCGCCTCTCCGAAAAGTCCAACCACCCCCACCCCTCCCCGCTGGGGAGGGGTCGCCGAAGGAACGCAGTTCCTCGGCGGGGGTGGGGTGTCC
>JANNVG010000199.1:0-1678 GCA_031414395.1 Fimbriiglobus sp. | reverse complement strand
CTCGTCCGCTGTCGTTCACTGGGGGGAAAGAATCCCCCGCTCCCTGGCGGTCGCGGCTCGTCCGCCGTCGTTCACTTGGTCCGCACTTCGAGCGGCTGTGTGTCGCCGTCGGCCACGCGGAACTTGGTCACGTAGTCGGCGGTACCGGTGCCCGGCCCGGCGTACACGTGCCACTCGCCGGCCGGCAGCTTGGCGTCGAACCCGCCGAACCCGTCGGCCGTGATGTACTTCTTCTCCCCCAGGTCGGCCGTGTTCACGAACACCAGCTTGGCCTTCGCCACCGGCGACTTGCGGTCGCCGGCCAGCACTTCGCCGTACACCTTCGCCCCGCCCGCCTTGCCGCTCGACGTGCTCAGCGCGTTGAAGCGGGAGTCGCTGGTGTTCGGCGGGCCCTTGCCGTCGATCTTCGGGATGTCCTTCTCGGGCATCTTCTTCGGCAGGGCCACGCCGCCGGGGCCGGTCGGCAGGCTGGTGCCGGGGATGGGGGCGTAGGTGCTGCCGCCGCGGCCCTCTTCGACCCGCGGGGCGCCGCGGTACTGGTCCACGCTCGGCCCGGTGGTGGTCGGCCCGTACTTCTTCGTCATCGGCCCGTAGTAGGTGTACACCGGGCGGGTCTCGGTCACTTCCCGCTCCACCTGCACGGGCACCATCCGCACCTTCTCCAGGTAGCGGGTCTCGGTGCGGCAATCCTCTTTGCGGACGTAGCTGGTGCGGGGCACGGCGATCTGCTGGCACTCGCCCGAGCACGGGTCGTAGTAGCTCCGCTGGGTGTAGCTCTGCACCGGCTCCCAGTAATAGCTCTTCACCTGCACGGGCACCTCTTCGGTGTACCGCTCCTGCCTCATCACCGTCACCGGCTCGTAGTACGTGCGGGTCTCGTAATTCACCGTCGGCCGCGGGGCGGGCGGCGCGCAGTCGGCGGCCGGCTTGAACGCCCGGCGGATGGGGCCGTCGCAGCAGGCGGGTTGGGCGACGTGGTTCCAGCCGGCCAGGGCGGGCGCGGCGGAGGCGGCCAGCCCGAGGGCGGCCACGAGCAATCGGCGGGCGGGGGTCATGGTGGTGTCTCCGGGGGCGGGTCGCGTCGGACGCTCCGTGATTGGAATCAACGGGACGGGTCGGGTTGCGCCGGGCCAAGCTAAATCTAACACGGCGCGACCCGGACAACCGGCCGTTGTCGGCACGACCGCCACAACCCATACAGAACGGCAGCTTGACCCAACTTCGGGGCGAATCGGCGGGTCTCGCCGCTCGCGCCGGGTCGATCCCATACTATCTCGCGGATTCGCCTTAGAATCATTTATTCCGGGGCCGAGGTGCAAAAATGTCCGAGATGCTGGTTCTCCCACTTTCGCAGCTTGCCCACGGTCGCAGTGGAGACAAGGGCAACCACGCGAACGTGGCCGTGATCGCGTATACCGACGCCGGATACGCCTGGCTGAAAACTCACCTGACCGCCGAGAAGGTGGCCGCGTACTTCGCCCCGCTGGGGGCCACCCGCGTGGAGCGGTTCACGGCCGACAACGTGCGCGGGCTGAACTTCATGCTGCACGACGCACTCGCCGGCGGCGCCAGCCGAAGTTTGAGGAGCGACACGCAAGGCAAGAGCTATGCGATGACGCTGCTGCGGATGGAAGTGGCCGTGCCGACGGAGGTGGTGAAGGCGGGCGGGGGGGGGGGG
>JANNVG010000198.1:0-3140 GCA_031414395.1 Fimbriiglobus sp. | reverse complement strand
CCGAAGGGCCGCCCCCCCTCAGCCCAGGGCAACGCCCTGGGAAACTTTCACATCATGCCCCACCCGCTGTACACCCCCGAAATCCGGGAGATGCTCGACGCCGACGACGCCGTCGGGCTGGCGGCCATGTGCGACGAGTTGCACCCGGCGACCATCGCCGAGGCGATCAGCGACTTCGACCCCGACCTGACCTGGAAGTTTCTCAGCGGCACCGAGGTCCGCACCCAGGCTTCCATCTTTGAATACCTGCCGGGCACCATGCAGGTGGAGTTGCTCGACAACCCGTCGCGCCCGCAAGTCGTCAAGCTGATCGAGAAGATGTCGCACGACGACCGCGTGGACCTGCTCAAGAAGCTGCCGACGCGGGTGTACGAGTCGCTGTTGCGGCTGGTGGACGAGGCCGACCGGCGGGACATGAAGGCGCTGTTCGAGTACGGCGAGGGGACCGTCGGCGCCATCATGACGACGGATTACGCCTGGCTGCCGCAGACGCTGACCGCGGCCGAGGCGGTCGACCAACTGCGTGCCCAGGCCCCCGACAAAGAGACCATCTACTACATCTATGTGCTCGGCGACGCCCGCAAGCGGCCCGACGGCGGCATCGCCCCCCGCCCGCTGCAAGGCATCATCTCGCTGCGCGACCTCATCCTCGCCCCGCGGCATTCGCTCATCTCGGAGTTGATGGAAGAGGAGTTGGTGGCGCTGAAGTACACCGACCCGCAGGCGACCGCCGCCGACATCCTCGGACGGTACGACTTCATCGCCGTGCCGGTACTCGACGAACAGGGCGGGATGCTCGGCATCGTGACGCACGACGACGCCCTCGACGTGGTGACGCGGGAGGCGACCGAAGACTTGCAGAAGCAGGGGGGCGTCAGCCCGATTGCGGGCGACTACCTGAACGCCGGGCTGTGGCAGGTGTGGAAGAGCCGCGTGGGGTGGCTGGCCGGGCTGTTCATCGCGCAACTGCTCACCGTCGTCGTCATGTCCTTCTACGAGGAACAGTTGAAGACGGTGACGGTACTCGCCACGCTCATCCCGCTCTGCCTGTCGGTGGGTGGGAACGCCGGCTCGCAGGCGAGCACGCTTGTGACGCGAGCGCTGGCTCTCGAACAGGTGCAGGTGCGCGACTGGCTGCGCGTCTTCCGCCGTGAACTGGTAGTGGGCACGGCACTCGCCGTCACCCTCGGCGTGCTGGGATTGTTCCGCACGTACTTCCTCACCTTCCACGAGATCACGCAGTTCCCCGACCAATTGTTGAGGCTGACGTGGGTGATCGGCATCTCGGTGCTGGTCATCTGCCTGTGGGGGACGCTGCTCGGCTCCATGCTGCCGATCATCATCAAGAAGATCGGCTTCGACCCGGCACTCATGTCGAGTCCGTTCATCGCCACCCTGTCCGACGTGTCCGGCATTGTGATTTACTTCAGCGTGGCCTGGGTGTTCTTCTTTTCGGGGTGGTAACAGAGGAGACCTCACCCCCCGTCCCCCTCTCCATGTCATGGAGAGGGGGTGTTCAATCTGCGAAACCTCCTGCCACTTTGCGAAGTCCCCGGCAGGTCGTCGCCTTGAACACCCCCTCTCCATGACATGGAGAGGGGGACGGGGGGTGAGGTCTGTTCATCCTTCCGCTTTCATCGACCTCTCACCACGTCCGGTTACAGTCTCCGCACCTCTCCCCTCTGGACGCTCTCCCATGTCCACGCTCCTGCTCGCCGTGCTGCTGGCGTCGCCCGCCGCCGACCCGGTCAAGCCGGCCGAACTGCCCAAGCCGCAGGAACTGACCGCCCAGGAAGACCACAAGAAGATGCTGGAACTGCTGAAGATCAAGGAACTCCGCCGCGGACCGAGCGGCAACGCGAATGCCCCAGACGCCGCCAACAAGGACGAGAGCAAGGCCACGCCGTACAAGACGCTGCCCGACCCGCTGGTGTTCGACGACGGCAAGCCGGTGAAGACGGCCGACGACTGGAAGAAGCGGCGGGCGGAGGTCGTCGAACACTTCGACCGCGAGGTGTACGGCCGCGTGCCCAAGACCGTGCCGAAGGTCTCGTGGAAGGTGACGGACACGACGAAGGGCAAGGCGGGGGACATCGACACCACCACGAAGAAACTGACCGGCACGGTGGACAACTCCGGCTACCCGCACGTCAAGGTCGAGATTCAACTGAACCTGACGACGCCGACGACCTCGCCCGGCCCGGTGCCGGTGATGATGGAGTTCGGATTCATCTTCAACCGGCCGGGCGGCGGCGGCGGCGGCGCTCCTCCGGGCGGCGGCGGCGGCGCGAAGCCGTGGACGCAACAGGTGATCGAGAAGGGTTGGGGGTACGCGATCATCTCTCCGGGCAGCATTCAAGCGGACACCGGCGGGCGGAAGGGCGGCGGGGCGTTCGGCGGAGGGGGCACCGAATACCAAGGACTGACGACCGGCATCATCGGGTTGTGCAACAAGGGCCAGCCGCGGCAACCGGACGATTGGGGCGCGCTGCGGGCGTGGGCGTGGGGTGCGAGTCGCGCACTGGACTACCTGGAAACGGACAAAGACGTGGACGCGAAACAGGTGGGCATCGAGGGGCTGTCGCGGTACGGCAAGGCGGCGGTGGTGACAATGGCCTACGACGAGCGGTTCGCCATCGGGCTGATCGGCAGCAGCGGGCAGGGCGGGGCGAAGATCATCCGCCGCGACTTCGGCGAGAAGGTGGAGAACGTGGCGAGCAGCGGCGAGTACCACTGGATGTGCGGCAACTACATCAAGTACGCCGGGCCGAAGACGGCCGAGGACTTGCCCGTGGACGCGCACCAACTGGTTGCGATGTGTGCCCCGCGGCCGACGTTCATCTCGGTCGGCTCGCTGAAAGTGGAGGGCACCTGGATCGACGCGAAGGGCAACTTCCTGGCGGGCTTGGAGGCCGGGCCGGTGTACAAGCTGCTCGGCAAGAAGGACTACGGCACGAAGGACTTCCCCGACGAGAAGGTGGGGCTGACCGACGGCGACATCGCCTTCCGGATGCACGAGGGCGGGCACACCGTCGGCCCCAACTGGCCGACGTTCCTGACGTGGGCCGACAGGTACGTGAAGGTGCCGATGAAGTGACCGGACGTGCTCTGCTCGCTCCGCGAGCGGTCTTCCGAACCCG
>JANNVG010000197.1:0-1777 GCA_031414395.1 Fimbriiglobus sp. | reverse complement strand
CCCCCCCCCCCCGCGACGAGTTCTAGCGGGCTACTTCTTCGGGTTCTCCACCTTGGTGATCGCCTCGTCCAACACCTTCACCATGTCGGCGATGGCGTCGTGCGCCTCGGCGGTGGGGGCGAACACCATCACATGCTGATTCCCCTTCGCCACGAGCACCACTTCCGGCATCGGCTTGGCGTAAACGGCCAAGACCCCCTTCGCAACCACCTCGGCCCCGTTCGATTGCAGTTCATACGTCTTCCACGACCCGACGACCTTGACCGGCTTGGGAGCCATCCGTTCCCCGCTCCCCGCGCCTGGGCCGGACGCTGGGCCAGTGCCCGGCTGCTTCGGGCCGGGGACTGGGGCCGGGAGGGTGGACCCGCCTGGGATGCCGCCAGTCGCACCGGGGCCGCCACTGCCGCCCGGCATTCCGCCGCCTATTCCGCCCATGCCTATCGGCACCGGCTTCTTCTTGAACACCAGCACCACGCGGGTGCTCTTGCTGATGTCCTCGAACTCCTTGCCCTTCGGCGGGTCGGCCGGGTCCACGTCGAGGGGGCCGGTGTACTCCCACCCCTTGGTCGATTTCTCCTTCAGCAGCTTGGCCACGTCGGCCACGGTGTTCGGCTTGCCCACGAACAGGTGGTCATTCGCCGGGGCGGACGCGGGCCCGCGGCTCATGCCGCCCGGCCCACCACCTTCGGCACCCCCACCAGGTCCAGGCAGTCCGGGTAATCCGGGGCCTTCCGGACCAACTCCCGGCAGGGCACCGGGGCCAACCGCGCCCGGCGGCGCGGCAAGTACACCTCCGCCCGCGCCCGCCCCCGGCGGCGCGGCCGGTACGCCCCCGCCCGCCCCCGGCCGGCCCGGCGGCGCGGCCACCTGACCGTCGGCCTTCGACAGCAGCCCCAGGCCGCTCAGGGTCAGCCCGCCGGCCACCAGCAGGCCGGCGGTCAACAGTTTCAGTTTGCTCACGCCCATCGTCGTGACCTCCGATGCGAGTTCGACCACCACCGCCGACGGGACCACCCCGCCGGCTACTTTGTTCGCCAACGCTTCCGGCACCATCACGGCCGAACCCAGCGTCACCGCGCCGGCCGCGAGGCCGCGTTTCGCCAGTGCCGCCAGCAGTCGTTGCCGTGCGCGGGCCAGTTGCCCGGTCAGCGTGCCCGGCTTCAGCCCGAGTTGCTTCGCGGCGATACCCGCCTCCACCCCTTCCAGGTCGCACAGCACGAACACCGCCCGCAGGGATGGCGGCAGCCCCGACACCTCCGCGTGGACGGCCGCCAGCAGGTCGTTCCACGCCGCCGCTGACACCGGGCTGTCACTCTCGGCCTTCGCAGTTGCCCGCTCGTGCTTGGTCCGCCGGGTGAAACTCCGCTTCGCTTTCGCCGCGATCCGCACCGCCGCCGCGTGCAGCCAGCCGGCCAGCCGCTCCGGGGTGCGGATGCGGTGGGCCGACTGTGCGAGCGCGAGGAACGTGGCCTGGAATGCGTCCTCAGCGTCGGCGTGATTGTGTACGCTCTGCCGGCACACCGCCCACACCATCGGCCCGTGCCGCTTGACCAGCAGGGCGAACGCGGCGTCATCCCGCGTGGCGACGAACCGCCGGAGCAGGTGCGAATCGGCGTCCGCGTCGGCGGTCAGCCCATCGGCGTGTCGCAGGACCAGTTGGAGCAGATTGCGGTTCATTCCCGATCCAGGGTACACGGGGGAGTACCCGGCCGGGCGGAAATGCTGCGCGGGAAAATGTCGAGGCCGGGAGCGCGGGCGTCCCGCCCGCATCGGAGCG
>JANNVG010000196.1:0-1682 GCA_031414395.1 Fimbriiglobus sp. | reverse complement strand
GCCCCTCGCTCGCGCGACGGGCGAACAGGTCACACGGCCGGCGAGTGGCCCCGCCGCTTCCACTATAATCGCGGCATCCGCCCGAGCGACCCGCGATGAACATCGTCAAGTGCCCGAACCCCGGCTGCCCGTTCCAGTTCGACGCCACCCTCGTGCCGCCGGGCGCGGTCATCGCCTGCCCGCAGTGCCGCCTGCAATTCCAACTGCCCCAGGTGGCACCGGCCGCGCCCGACCCGACCCCGCCCGCCGAACCCGAAGTGCTTGAGACCGACGCCCCACCGGCCGACGACAAGCCGACCCGTGGCGACCGCCGCCGCGACCGCGACAAGGCGGACGACGCGGGTGGGAAAGGCGGTCGTCGGGCGCGGGACACGGACAAACGTAAGGACGACGACGGCCCGCCGGTGCGGAAGGGGAACACCGCCCTGCTGCTGGTGGTGCTGGCGGTCGGGATGGTGCTCATCTGTTGCGGCGGCGGGATCGCCCTCACGTTCCTGCTCGGCGGCGGGAAGAAGCCGTCGAACACCAGCCCGTACACCTACCCCGACTACGCGCTCTCGTACAACGGGCCGGGCGACGGGTGGGAGGAGGACAAGGAGACGCAGAACCTGTGGAAGTTCCGGCTGGCCGGGTTCAAGAGCAAATCGCCGGAGGGGTACATCGCCGTGCAGGTGATGAAGACGGAAGGGGAGGCGGGCAAAGGCGACCTGCTGCCGGCCGCACTGGTGGTGCTGAAGGACAAGTTCGACGACCTGGACGAGGAGATCAAGCCGGCCGAGGCGAAGCTGCTGGGCGCGACCGGCGAGCGGTACGATTTCACCGGCGTGTACAAGACCCCGGCGGGCGAGACGGGCTGTCGCGGGGAGGTGTACGCCGTCGCCGTGCGGAACCTGAAGGTGTGGGTGTACTGTTGGGCGGAGCGGGACAAGTTCGGCGACATGACCGGGGCGTTCGAGGCCTTCCGCGCGGGCATGAAGCTGGACGCCAAGCCGAACGAGCCGAAGATCCAGCGGCAGACGACCGAGTTCCGCACCAACCTCGGGCTGTACACCCTGACCGACACCGAGGGCACCTGGAAGAAGCAGCAAGACCCCACCCGCCAGGACCTTGCCGCCGACTTGTGGATCGCCGGCTCCCGCCGCGTCGCCACCACCGGACAACTGGAGCCGAAGGCGAACGCCGATCTGGTGATCGCCGTCATCGACCCGAAGGGGGACGCCAAGGCGCAGGCGAAGGCGCACATCCTGGACCAGTTCGCCAGCGGGGCGTCGGTGAACGAGCAGGCGGGCGACCCGGTCGGCGAGACGCCGTCGGGCGGGGCGGTGGCGGCGTCCGACGCGGTGGTGCGGATGACCATGAAGTACCCCGGCTCCGACCGCAGCATCGAGAAGATGATGGTGTTCCGCGTGATCGACTCGGGCGGCAAGCGGGTGGTCGCCTACGGCTGGTGCCAACTCGGTGCGGCGAGCTACTGGGAGCAACGGCTGATGCTCGTCACCGGCACGCTGAAAGCGCTCAGGTGACAGACAGGCGAGCCGGGAGCGTGAGCGCTGACAGTTCACCGCATTCTTGGGGTTGACACGCTGGGTGTGTTTGGCTCCGCTGGGGCTTTCCTGGCGGACCCATGACACCAGCCACGACCCTGCTCGATGCCGCCCCGACCCTGTTCCCCGATCTGGATC
>JANNVG010000195.1:0-4013 GCA_031414395.1 Fimbriiglobus sp. | reverse complement strand
GCCCCTCGCTCGCGCGTCGGGCTAACGAGCGTCGGGCAAACAAGTGACGCCTACCCACTTCGCTTCAGCCGTACCAACCGCTACAGGCGTTGCCCCTTCGCCCGCAAACTCCGCAAGTCCGTTCTAGCTCTCCGCACCTGTCGGCGTACCCTGAGCAATATGGCTACACGCACCGCACCCGTTGTTCCGCCCGCCCCCACCGCCCCGGCCCCGTGGCTCGGCGAACAGGACTTGTACCTGTTCAACGAGGGCAGTCACGTCCGCATGTACGACAAGTTCGGGGCTCACCCGGTGGCGGGTGGCACGCACTTCACCGTCTGGGCACCGAGCGCCCGGTACGTGTCGGTGGTCGGCAACTTCAACGGCTGGGACCGCGGGGCGCACCCGCTGAGCATGGTCGGCGAGTCCGGCGTGTGGCACGCCTTCATCCCCGGCGACCACGTCGGGCAGGTGTACAAGTACCACGTCGCCAGCAAGTTCCACGGGTACGCGGTGGACAAGACCGACCCGTTCGCGGTGATGTGCGAGGTGTCGCCCAAGACCGCCGGCGTGGTGTGGAAACTGGACTACCAGTGGAACGACGCCGAGTGGATGAAGTCGCGGAAGGCGAAGATCGCGCACGACGCCCCGGTGAGCATCTACGAGTTTCACGTCGGGTCGTGGATGCGGCACGCGACTACGCACCACTCGTACAGCTACCGCGAGCTGGCCCCGCGGCTGGCCGAACACATCAAGAAGCTCGGCTTCACGCACGTCGAACTGCTGCCCATCACCGAGCACCCGTACTACGGCAGTTGGGGGTATCAGGCGACCGGGTACTTCGCCGCGACGAGTCGGTACGGTACGCCGCAAGACCTGATGTACCTGATCGACACCCTGCACCAGCACGATATCGGCGTGATCCTCGACTGGGTGCCGAGCCACTTCACCACCGACGAACACGGCCTGGCGTACTTTGACGGCACGCACCTGTACGAGCACGCCGACCCGCGGCAGGGCTACCACCCCGACTGGGGCAGCTACATCTTCAACTACGGCCGGCACGAGATCCGCAGCTTCCTCATTTCGAGCGCCCTGTTCTGGCTGGACAAGTACCACATCGACGGCCTGCGGGTGGATGCCGTGGCCAGCATGTTGTACCTGGACTACAGCCGCAAGCCGGGCCAATGGATCCCGAACAAGTACGGCGGGCGGGAGAACCTGGAGGCGATCGACTTCCTGCGGCGGTTCAACACCGAGGTGTACGGCCAGTTCCCGGACGTGCAGACGTTCGCCGAGGAGAGCACCAGCTACCCGATGGTGTCGCGGCCGACGTACCTGGGCGGGCTGGGGTTCGGGTACAAGTGGGACATGGGGTGGATGCACGACACGCTGAAGTACATGCAGCGCGACCCGCTGCACCGCAAGTACCACCACAACGAGCTTTCGTTCCGGATGCTGTACGCCTTCCAGGAGAGCTTCATCATGCCGCTCTCGCATGATGAGGTGGTTCACGGGAAAGGCCCGCTGTGGGACAAGATGGCCGGCGACGAGTGGCAGAAGTACGCCACCCTGCGGGCGCTGTTCGCGTACATGTTTGCGATGAGCGGGAAGAAGCTGCTGTTCATGGGGGCGGAACTCGCCCAGCGGCAGGAGTGGCGGCACGACGGCGAACAGGACTGGCACCTGCTCGAACACGCCCCGCACGCCGGCATCATGCAAACCGTGGCCGACCTGAACAAGCTGTACCGCGCCGAGCCGGCGCTGCACGAGCTGGACACCTCGCCGGACGGGTTCGAGTGGGTGGACGCCGACGACGCCGACGCCAGCGTGTACACGTTCCTGCGGAAGCCGAAGACGGGCAACACCCGCATCCTCTGCCTGCTCAACTTCACCCCGATCCCGCGGACGGGCTACCGCGTGGGGGTGCCGGGGCCGGGCTACTGGCGGGAGGTGCTGAACACCGACGCGGCGGTGTACTGGGGCGGGAACGTGGGCAACAACGGCGGGGTGCAAGCCGAGGCCGTGCCGTGCCACGGCCGCCCGTACTCGGTGGTGCTGACCGTCCCGCCGTTGGCGGGGCTGTACCTGAAGGGCGAAGTGGTGGGGTGAAGTGGTGCGCTCGCTCCGCGAGCGGTTCGAGGCGAACCCGGCCCGCAAGGGCCGCGGGTGGCGTGCTCAGGTCGCTGAACTCCCACCCACCGACCTTGCGGTCGGGGTTCGCTAATACACCGGCGGACTCACGTCGCGCCGTTCGCCTCACGATGGTGGGCCTACAATGTGCTCTCCCGCACCGCGAGCAGCCAATGCCTCCTCCGTATAAGCCGTTCGGCCAGTCGCCCCTCCCGCCGAAGCCATTCAAGCGCCCGCTCAAGCCCGTCAACCCGAAGCCGCGAGCGGAGGGCAAGGACTACGCGACCGAGGCGGAGCTGTACTGCCGCACGAGCAGCACGCGGGTGCTCGACGAGTATATCGAGCGGCTGCGGAAGCAACTGGAGGTCGCCGAGGCGATCCGCGCCGAGCGGAAGGTGGTCGAGACCAAGTTCGAGAAGATGACGGTCGCGGAGTTGGAAGCGGTCGTCGCCGCCGGGGTGCCGGGGCCGGAACTGTCCGTCGCGCAGATGGTGCTGACCGCCCGCAAGCCCAAGTCGGCACTGCCGAGGAAAACGATGCCGCCGAAGCCCCCCCGCCGCCCGCCCCCGCCCCGCCCGTCCGGGCCGGGTGGCCCGCCCTGGCGGAAGGGGCCGAACTGATTCGGCGTAAGACTCGGCTCCGGAATTGCTATCTCTCCTGTTCCGCCCGTCCCCGGAGAGACACCCCGCAATGGCCACGAAAGCCTACGCCGCCCAGACCGCGAAATCGCCGCTCGCCCCGCACGCCATCACCCGCCGCGACCCGCTGCCGACCGACGTGCAGATCGACATCCTCTTCTGCGGGGTGTGCCACTCCGACCTGCACCAGGCCCGCGACGAGTGGCACGACGCCGCCCCCACGACCTACCCGTGCGTGCCGGGCCACGAGATCGTCGGCCGGGTGCGCAAGGTCGGTGCGTCCGTCACCAAGTTCAAGGCGGGCGACCTGGCCGCCGTTGGGTGCATGGTGGATGCGTGCCGCACCTGCTCGAGCTGCCAGAAGGGGCTGGAAAATTACTGCCTGAGTTTCCCCACCCTCACCTACAACGGCCGCGACCGGCATTCCGGCGGTGTGACCTATGGCGGGTACTCGGACGGCATCGTGGTGGACGAGGCGTTCACCCTGAAGGTGTCCGACAAGCTCGACCTCGCCGCCACCGCCCCGCTCCTGTGCGCCGGCATCACCACGTACTCGCCGCTCAAGCACTGGAAGGTCGGGCCGGGACAGAAGGTCGGGATCGTCGGCCTCGGCGGGCTGGGGCACATGGGGGTGAAGTTCGCCCACGCCTTCGGCGCGCACACGGTGCTGTTCACCACCTCGCCGGGCAAGATCGCAGACGGCAAGCGGCTGGGGGCGGACGAGGTGGTGGTGTCGAAGAACGCCGACGAGATGCGGAAGCACGCCGGCAGCTTCGACTTCATCCTCGACTGCGTGTCGGCCGAGCACGACATCAACGCCTACCTGCAACTCCTCAAACTGGACGGCACCCTCTGCCTGGTCGGTGCCCCCGAGAAGCCGCTGCCGGTCGCCGCGTTCAACATGCTCATGCCCCGCAAGCAGTTCGCCGGGTCGGGCATCGGCGGCATCGCCGAGACGCAGGAGATGCTCGACTTCTGTGCCGCCAAGGGCATCACGTCCGACGTGGAAGTGATCCCGATTCAGAAGATCAACGACGCCTACGACCGCCTGCTGAAGGGCGACGTGAAGTATCGATTCGTGATCGACATGGCCTCTCTGAAGGTCTAGAGCAGGTCTCGAATGGGAATCGCATGTCGCAGAAAGTCGGGGGGCCCCGCCCCGGGGGGGGTAGGGTTGGCCCCCGGGGGGGGGGGGGGGTATTACCGCCCCCCACCCCCCGGCCCCCATGTAAAGAACGGGAAAATGGGGGGGGGGGGCGCGGG
>JANNVG010000194.1:0-1851 GCA_031414395.1 Fimbriiglobus sp. | reverse complement strand
CCACCGTCGCCGCCGAAGGCGACACCGCACGGCCAGCGCGTATTAATCGCCTTGTAAAGTCAGCACTTCGTCAAGGAACTGTGTATTCATGAGGCAGCGGATCATCTTGCCTCGGATGCTGTCCTTGATGGGGTGGCGCTTCAGCAGGGTGACGGCGAACCGTCGGAGCCAGCTCAGGTTGTTGGCGAGAACACGCTGTCGTGTGCGACTCTCGTCCTCGCGGAACGTGACGTCCAGCACCCAGTGCATCGACTCGATGCCCCAGTGCCCGCGAACCACTTCGCCGAACCGCTTACCGCTCAGGAACCGACTCAGCATGTAGTACCGGACCTCGTCCGTCTGACGCCCGTCGGGGTGGGTGGTGATCCGCACCGCCGTGCCGATGGCCTTGATCCACGGCCACTCCCCCTTGGCCGCGAAATCGGGCGGCACCTGGGCCACGACGTAGAACCGCTCATCGCGCCGGCCGTGCCCGTGCTCGTCGGTCTCGTGGGTCCGGCACTTGAGAGCTTCGAGTTCGCCTTCCAGGTGCTTCTCGACGAGCGCCGCGATGGCCGCGGACAGCTTCGGTTGGTTGTCCTTCACGGCGATCACGAAGTCCCCGCCGCCCGCAACGATGTCACGGGCGATGTCCTTCTGGCACCCCATGGCGTCGATCGTGATCAACGTCTTGTGGAGTTCGAGTTGCTTGAGGAGCTGGGGAATGGCCGTGATCTCGTTGGACTTCTCCTCGGTCGCCACCTGTCCCAAGGCGATCCCGTGTTCGCTGGCCCAGGCGCTGACGACGTGCAACGGGCCCAGACCGTTGGACGCGTCGTGGGAGCGCCGAAGCGTCTTGCCGTCGATGGCCACGAGGCGGGCCGGGCCACCGTCGTCGGTCGCGATGGCGCGGGCAATCCAATCCTGAAAGCACCTCTGGAACGCCTCGGGCTGGAGGGCCATGAGCAGGTTGCGGATGCAATCCCGCGACGGGATGCCGTTGGGGAGGGACAAGAACCCCCTGATCCAATCGGCCCGATTGGTGGCCCACCGGCGGATGGCCGTCGGCCCATCGCACCCGCAGACCAGGCCACACACGGCGATCACGACGATGTCGAGGAACAGGTGCTTGCGGTTCTGGGTGTGCCGGGGGTCGGGCAGGGACTCGAAATAGGAACCGATCGATTCGACGGTGATCTGCTTGGTTGCCATACGTCACACCGGGCTTCAGACGGGGAACGGGCCCACGCGTGCGGGCGGCGTGAGAACCACTGCCCAAGTGGTAGAACGGCGCGGCACCGCGCGCAAGTCCACGCAACTTCCCCAGCCGCGCGCGTTGGCCGTGACAACGACGTACGTCGCCGTTCCTGAGGGCGATGTGGTCTCAGCCTGGAAGCCCAATGACGAGCAGTTCTGCATCGGCATCTGCACCGAGCCGGGCAAAGATGTCAAGAAGGACGTGCGGCAGAAGTTACTCGACCGCGGGGCCGACGCGGCCGACATCGTGTTCGGCGACTTCGATGTGATCGCGCTCATCACGCCGCAAGGGACGCCGAAAGATACCTTACTGCGGATGGTTGATGACATCGGTTCCATCCGCAATACAACAACCTTCCTGCGCTTGTTCTGAGTCCGCCGCTCGCGCCGAACCAGGCGCTGCAGCAGACCGGGGCCGCATGTTCGCTGTCTGGGATTCGTTGTCGCTCGGCGGCCCCGGCGGCTGAGCTGGGTCGTTCGGCGGGGCCGCCCCGAGCCGAGGCGGGTAGCGGTGAACGGCCACGCGGGCGTTGCGGCGGTGGCCCCCGCGGTGTAGCCTGTCGGTATGGTTCCCGTCCTCGTCCTCGACACCTGCGTGCTCGTCGCCGCCTTCCG
>JANNVG010000193.1:0-4340 GCA_031414395.1 Fimbriiglobus sp. | reverse complement strand
ACTGCCGGGTGCGGAAGGGGTCCTCGGCCCAGGTGCTGGCGGGGTTGCGGAACGCGGCCATTCATTTGCTCGCGGGCGTGGACGCGCTGAGTGTGCGAGCGGCCACGCAGCGGTTGCAAATCCACCCCGGGGAGGCCCTCGACCTGCTCAACAGTACCGCAATGTGAACTCTGCAATAGCCCTGCGGGATCAACCTGCCCGCCCACCACGACAACTTCCTCGACGCCATCCTGAAGGGCGACAAGGCGAACGTCCCGGTGGAGGTCGGGCACATCTCGGCCGGCATCTGCCACCTGGCGAACATCGCCACCCGCCTCCGGGCGACGGTCGAGTTCGACCCGGTGAAGGAGGCGATCACCAACAACCCGGAAGGGCACGCCCTGACGAAACGGAAGTACCGCGACAAGCACTGGGCCGTGCCGAAAGGGGTATGAGGGCAAGACGTAGGGTGGGCGAGCCGGGAACAGCCCGCCCTGCCACTGCGGTCGGATGTAGCGGAGGGGTTCGGTTCGGTTAGTGAATCCACTGCCGCTCGACGGCCGAGCAGCGTCCATTCCCCCCGAACCGGACGTTGAATTGCCACCCGTAATTGCCGGTGTCGAACCGATAGACCAGGTCGCCGTCCCCGGCTGGCCAGAACGGAAAGTTGTACCGCCCTCCAGGTCTCCGTGTCTGTGAGTCGCCGAGCAGTCCGACGACCTCGTCCCGGGTCCGACCGACCAACTCGACCGAATTGAACACACGAGACGCGACCGGGATCGCCTCTGGTGGCGAACCCCCCTTCCCATCGACGGCCCACATCGCGCCCACGTCAGCAGCCAGGTCGGACGACACGTCCTCCTCCAGCGTGTCACTGCGAACGGGTTCGCCGCGGTGGTTCAACTCCAACGCCAAGGCGTCTGCCGCGTAGCGGCCTGGAACGTAGTTGAGGGTGAACTCGTAACGGCGGGAGAACGAGACGCTTCGGCGGAAGGAAAAGCTCTGGAACCCGCTCCGGTCGATGGCCCGACTATCCTCCTCGGAGAGCACACCGGCCTTGACGAGCGGCTCGAACTCGCCGGGATGGCGGTCGGAGAACTGGTCGAGACCCTCCGGCCCGTAGTGGTCGAGTAGTTTCTTGGTGATGGCCCAGCCGTCGCGGACTTCCGGTCGTACCTCACCGTCGTTTCCCACCGGTGCGGCACCGGGTAGAACAGTAATCTTCAGAACAAACCATGCTGTAACTGCAAGGGCACCGAACAGCAAGAGCCACTGCCAGTACCGCCTCATTGATGCGCCTCCGGCCGCCGAACCAGTGAATCGGCAGATCAGCATCACTGCCCATACTGACCCGGCGAATCCGGCAGGTTGGGGCAAGGTATCTCACCATCCCAAGTGGTTCAAGCACTTTCGCCACCCGCTGAATCTCCAATCGGGTGCCGCGCGGCTCTCCGCACCTACCTTATTCCCCATGCCAGACACCCTGCCGTTCGCCGCCATCACTGACACCGCCCTGTCACTCGTCGGCGGGAAGGGGCTGAGCCTCGCCCTGACCGCCGCCACCGGGCTGCCCGTCCCGCCGGGGTTCGTCGTCACCACCGACGCCTACCAGCGGTGCAAGGGTTCTCCACCCGACGACGCCGCACGCCGGGCAATCACCCTCGCTTACTCTGCGCTCGGCGGCGGGCCGGTCGCGGTGCGGTCGAGTGCGACGGCGGAGGACGGGGCCGAAACGAGCTTCGCCGGTCAGCAGGAAACGATCCTCGGTGTTGAAGGGGCGGATGCCGTCGTCGCGGCGGTCGAACGCTGCTGGAAGTCGCTGTTCACCGAGCGGGCGGTGGCGTACCGGGCCGCTCAGGGCGTCGCCGACGACGGGCTGGCGATGGCCGTGGTGGTTCAGAAGCTGGTGCCCGCAACGGTGGCCGGGGTGCTGTTCACCCGCGACCCGCAAGACCCGACTGGCCGGCGGATGAGCATCGAAGCGGCGTGGGGGCTGGGCGAAGCGGTGGTGAGCGGGCGCGTCACGCCGGATCGCTTCACGGTCGATTTCGACAGCGGCGGAGTGTTGACCCGTCAGGCCGGACAGAAGACGGTGGAGATCACCGCTACTGGCGAACGGCCCGTCTCCGGCGACCGACAGACCGAGTTGTGTCTCACTGACAGCCAGTTGTCACAGCTCGCCGACCTGGGCCGGCGTGTCGAACGGTTCTACTCCGCCCCCCGCGATGTCGAGTGGGCCATTGCCGACGGCACGGTGTACCTGCTGCAAGCCCGGCCCATCACCAGTGCCACCGCCGCGGATCGGGAAGCGGTGCGGAAGCAGGTGATCGCCGAAACCATCCGGCACGCCGAGCCGACCGGCACCGTGTGGGTGAAGTACAACCTGAGCGAGACGCTGCCCGAGCCGACGCCGATGACGTGGGCGGTGGTGTCGCGGATGCTGGCCGGCAACGGGGCGTTCGGCCTGCTGAACGCCGACCTCGGCGGCGACCCCGACCCGACCCTCGGCGACCTGGGGGCGTTCGACCTGATCGCCGGCCGGCCGATGGCCAACCTGTCGCGGATGCCGCGGCTGCAATTCAAGCGCCCGCCGGTCGAGTACCCGTTCGCCGCACTGAAGGCCGACCCGAAGAAGGCGCTCGACCCGAAGCCGGTGCTCAACCCGGCGAAGGACGGGGTGTTTTCCGCCGTCGTGCGGTTGCCGTCGCTGACGTGGCGGCTGTTCCGCATCTCCAGCGCCACCCGCACGCAGGCCGAATCGTTCCCCGCGACGTTCACGACCCAGACCGCCCCGGCGTTCGCCGCCGCGGCACGGGCGGCCCTCGCCACCGACTGGAAGACGCTCGACACCGCCGTCGTCCACACCGCGTTCAAGACGTGGGTGGAGAAGACGTGCGTGGAGTTCGCCCGCGACAGCCTGAAACCGACGGCCTTCGCAGAGTTCGTGTGGGGGCAGTTGGCGGAGGTGCTGAAGCCGAAGCTGGGCGAGGAGAAGGCGAAGGCGGCCGTGGCCGAGATCGCGCTCGGGGCGAAACCCCCGGCGGAAGCAGCGCTGGCCGATGCGATCCGGAATTTAGGGGCGGGGAAACTGAGCCGTGAGGCGTTCGTGGAGAAGTTCGGCCACCGCGGGCGGCACGAGATGGAGTTGTCGCAACCGCGGTGGAGCGAAGACCCGGCGGCGGTGGACGCGATGGTCGGTTCACAGCCGGACGCGCTCGGTCAGCGGTTCGGCGACTTGGAACAGAAGCTGGATGCGCTCGTCCCGGTGAAGGGGGATGCCGCGTGGCAGCGGATCGCCGGCGAGGTGAAGCTGACCGGCCCGAACCGGGCGCTCGTCGAGAAGGCGGTGAAGTCGCTCCGCACGCATCTTGGGTTACGGGAAGCGGCGAAGCACTACCTGCTGATGGGGTTCGCCGTTGTTCGCCGGGTGCTGCTCGAACTCGACTCGCGGTTCAAGCTGAACGGCGGCATCTTCTTCCTGCTGCCGTCTGAGTTGCCCGACCTGATCGCCGGGAAGGATTTGAGCGCGCCCATCTCCGCCCGCAAGAAGCGGCGGCAGGTGGAACTGTCGCTCGAAGTGCCGCCGGTGCTGTTCAGCGACGACCTGGACGCCATCGGCCGGCCGATGCCTCCGCCCGAAGGGGCGGTGTCGTTCGACGGCACGCCTCTGTCGGCGGGGGTGGCCGAGGCGCCGGCGCTGGTGCTGCTCCAGCCGACGAGACCGCCGAACACGCCGTTCGTGCTGATCTGCCCGAGCACCGACCCGGCGTGGGTGCCGCTGTTCGCGAAGGCGAAAGCGGTGGTGATGGAGACGGGCGGGGTGTTGTCGCACGGGGCTATTGTGGCCCGCGAGTTCGGCCTGCCAGCGGTCGCCGGGCTGCCCGGCATCACCCGACGAATCCGCACCGGCCAGACGGTACGTGTAGACGGCGGCCGCGGGGTGGTGTCGATCATTGAAGCGGTCGGGTGATGCGGCCGCCTTGTTGGAAGAAACGACCCGATTTGGGGGGTGGCGAGAGGTTTCCGGCAACCGAAACGCGGCCGGGGTAGGCGTGGACCGACAGCACGGCTCGTGAGCGGAGGCACCGACCGACCGCCGCGCAACCGATCACAGCCGTTTGACAGGCGTCAACTCATCGGGTAGCCTCAGCGGATACTGCGAGTTGTACCCGAACGGGCCAGACCGCTGTGATAGGCTGCAACGTCGCAGGCTAATCATATGTTCTACCGTCTGCCTGATGGTAGGAGGGACGTGACCACCCCTTTCCAAGTGGGTCACCGAGCAGGGAGTCCGCCGAACTCCCCGGCCGACATCGCAGGTCAAGTTCAGCAGCCGGTGCAGTCCACCATCGGTCGTGTAG
>JANNVG010000192.1:0-3236 GCA_031414395.1 Fimbriiglobus sp. | reverse complement strand
CCCCCGCCCCCCCGGGGGGGGGGGGGTCTGGCCCCCCCACCCCCCCCCCCCCCCCGGGGCCGGGCCGGGCCGGGTTCGCCAAGAGAATGCCCGTCCGACTCACTCCGCCATCAGCTTGGCGAACTCGATCTGGTGGCAGGTGGTGTTGGCGTTGCCGGTGAACAGCGTCTTGCCGTCCGGGGTGAAGGCGAGCGCCTGCACCGGGCTGTCCAGTTCCCGCATCACCACCAGCCGGCCGCCGAGCACGTCCCACACCCGCACGGTGCCGTCGTCCCCGCCGCTCAGCAGGTAGTTGCCGTCGGGGGTGAAGGCCACGTCGTTGATCCGCTCCTGGTGCCCTTCCAGCACGAACACCTCTTCTTGCGTGGTCAAGTCCCACACGTGGACGCGGTCGGTCAGGCCGGCCGCCGCCAGGTACTTGCCCTGCGGGTCGAAGGCCACCGCGTACACGCCCACGTCGAACGTCATCAGCTTCTCTTTCGTCGCCCGGTCCCACACGCACACCGCCCCGTCCCGCTCGCCGGTGCTCAGCACGTCCACCCCGCCGACGGCGATGAGTTGGCCGTCCGGGTGAACGGCCACCGCCTCCAGGGTGCAGCCGTCGGCCGCTTCCACGATGATCAGTTCCGGGTCGATCCGGTCGCTCGTCGGGTTCCACAGCCACACCAGGCCGTCGGCCGGGCTGGTCTGGGCGAGCAGCGACCCGTCGGCGCTGAACGCCAGACCGCCGACCGGCGGGCGGGTGGCTTCCAGGTGTCGCGGCGGCTCATTCGGCGTGGTCAGGTCGTACAGCCGCACGAAGTGGTCGGCGGCACTGCCGACCGCGAGGAAGCGGCCGTTCGGGGAGGCGGCCACGGCGGTCGCCGGGCCTTCGCCGCTCGGCGGCACTTCGTCGCCGGTGGTCGTCGCCCACACCCGCAGTGGCCCGCACCCGCTCGCCAACAGGGGCGTCGGGCCGGGAATGAATGCCATCGCGTGCTTGCCCGTCGGGTTCGGTCCGGCCAGCAGGCGGCCGTCGATGGTGTCCCAGATGTGAACCACGCGATCCGCGCCGGCGGAGGCCAGTTTCGACCCGTCCGGGCTGAACGCCAGCACCTTCACGTCGTCCACGTGGCCCTTCAGCACGCACCGCACTTTGGCGGTCAGCGGGTCGGCCCAGATGCGGATCTCGAAGTCCGAGTCGGCCGTCGCCAGCAGTTTGCCCTTCTGGCAGAACGCGGCGGCCACCACCTGATCGGCGTGGCTGTTCAACAGCATGATGGGGTCGGGCGATGCGGCCGGCTTCCACACGCGGGCGGAGGTGTCCCAGCCGGCGCTCACCAGCACGGTGCCGTCGGCGTTCCAGGCGAGCGCGGGGATGCGGTCGGTGTGGCTGGCCAGTTCGCCGAGCGACTTGTGACTGACCGCGTCCCACAGCCGCACCACGCGGTCTTCGCCGGCGGTGGCGATCCGCTCGCCGTCGGGGGTGAAGGCGATGGCCGACACCGCCTTCGGGTGGGCCGGGATGTCGCCCACCAGCCGCTGCGTCCGCACGTCCCAGAACCGCACGCTGCCGTCGTCGTGCCCGCTCACCGCCGTCCGCCCGTCCGGGCTGAAGGCCACGGCCGTCACCCACGTGGGCTGCGGGATGCGGGCGAGCAGTTGCCCTTCGGCCGTGTTCCAAAGGAGTAAGTCGTCGTTCCCGCTGGCCAGCAAGGAGGCGTCCGGGCTGAACGCCCAGAGCGTTTCCAGGTCGCTCAGGAACGCCCGGCTGAGGCACTTGCCGTCGGCCGACCAGTGGCGGAGCAGACCGGACTCGTCCACGCTCCACACGCGGCCGTCCGGGGCGAACGCCACCGCACCGATTTCGGCGTCGGTGTGGAACCGCGGGTCGCCGAACGTGCGGGAGACGACGGCCGGGGTGGGCGATTCAGCCATGTCGGAAGGGTGTACGGGAGTCACGGGGAATGCCCTCGAACCTTGCGGGAAGGAGCAAGTGTGAAGTCGCAAGTAGCAAGGAGGAGAAACCCAGCCCCTTGAGCCCTTGCGACTTGCCCCTTGTCACTTGCGACTTCCGAAGGCGGTCGGCCCCACAAACGCGGGGTGAGGCCTTGAAGGAATGTAGAACAGGGAGAAGAGCCGGGCGCGGATTTTTCATGCGCTCCGGGAATTATTCTGCGGTCGGTCGAACGATTGAGGGCCGGCCGGAGGAGTGACGCCGTGAGCGGAGGGGAATTCGCCTTCATCCGACAAGTGCGGGCCGCCACACCGCCGCACCCGCGGGTGATCGTCGGGCCGGGGGACGACTGCGCCGTCGTGGCCGGGCCGAGCCGGCTGTTGGTGACGACCGACGTGCTGACGGAGGGGGTCGATTTCATTCTGAGCGAGTGCGGCCCGCGGGCGGTCGGCCGGAAGGCGATGGCCGTCAACCTGAGCGACATCGCCGCGATGGGCGGCCGGCCGGTGGCCGCCGTGGTGGGGGTGGTGGTGGGGATAGAAGAAAACCTACCCCCCCGGCCCCCCTCCCTAAGAGGGCAGGGGGAGTCGAACCACCAACCTCCCCCCCCTTCTTCCCAGGAAGGGGGGGGCCGGGGGGGGGGAGGTTTTTTGACTCTCCTTCACCTCGGTCTCCGCGACATCGCCGACCGCTTCAACACCCCCATCGTCGGCGGCGACACGAACAGTTGGGACGGCGGACTCGTCGTCTCCGTGACGGTGTTCGGCGAGCCGATCCGCGAACCCGTCCTCCGCAGCGGGGCGAAGCCGGGCGACTGGATCTTCGTCACCGGCCCGCTGGGCGGTAGCATCTTGGGGCGGCACCTGAACCCGACCCCGCGGCTGGTCGAAGCCGAAGCGCTGGTGAACGCCTGCGACCTGCACGCGATGATCGACGTGAGCGACGGGCTGGCCAAAGACCTCAACCACATTTGCGAGGAGAGCGGGTGCGGGGCCGTGCTGACCGCGGAAGCGATCCCCATACACCCGGACGCGGTGGAATTGGCCAAGCGGACCGGCCGGCCCCCGCTACAACACGCTCTGAGCGACGGCGAAGACTTCGAGCTGGTGTTCACCGTGGACGCCGACACCGGGGCGAAGCTGCTGGCGGCTCCGCCCGTTCCGTTGTGGAAGATCGGCGAGTGCGTGGCGGAAGCGGGTCTGTGGATCGTCGAAGGGGGCGTGAAGCGGGTGCTGCCGCCGACGGGTTGGGAACACAAGTTGTGACCGCCCCTACGCCGGCGGTTGCCGGACTTGTTAGC
>JANNVG010000191.1:0-3504 GCA_031414395.1 Fimbriiglobus sp. | reverse complement strand
CAGGGTCACAACGAACCGACTGAAGATGCTCGAGATGCCATCCTGCCATTAGACGGCAAGATGGCATCTTGCCCCACGGTTCACTTCCCGGTCGGCAACGTGCCCGGCGGCCTCGGGGCCACGCCCCGCCCCATCTCGACTGCCCCCGGCTGGCTGTACCCGCCGGGCAGTGGCAGCTCGTCATCCCGCTGCGGGCGGTACGGCGACCCGCCGCCGCTCGGGTACACCGGCGTGCCAAGGACCGGGCCGGTGGTGTACGACGGCATCGACCCGTAAGACGGCATCGACCCATAAGACGGCACCGACGAGTACCCGGTCGGGGTGCCGTACCCGCCGCCCACTGCCGGCATCGAGCTGCCGTACCCGTATCCGTACCCGCCGCCGAGAGTCGTACCCCCGCCGTAGATCGGGCTGGTGTACCCGCCGCCGCACGGCACACAACTGCCGCCGTGGGTTGGGGCGATGGCGTGCGTCGGGGCCGGGGCCGGGGCCGCGGCGCGGTCGTCCCCGCGGTAGTATGGCTGGCGGTGGTCGGCGTCCGGGTCGATGCGGTCGCGGAGCCGCGGGAACAGGCCGGCGTTCTCCTCGAACGAACGGCAGCCGACGGCCGCCAGCGAGACACCGATCAGGAGGAAGCAGCAGAAGCGGGGCATGGGATCACCGCGGGCGTGTCGAGAACCGACTTGAATCAATTTTGCGATAACCTCATGGGAATGCGAAGGCGAAGGCGGGCGGAATTGTCACACCCGGCACACCCTCTTGGGGCGCATCCGGCGCGTCCGCCGCAACACGCCCGACCGCCGCGGCCGATACAACCGCGACACCTTCGCCCACTTCCCCGCCGGCGGCCGACGCGCGACCTATAATTCGCCACACCGCCCCGCCACGAGCACCCCCGCCACATGGCCGACCAACCGCCGCCGGAGAGCAAACCGACTGCCCCGCCCCCGCCGCGGAAGCGGGCGGCCGTGCCCGCGTACCTGTGGTGGGTGGCCGCCGCCGCCCTGCTCCTCGCCCTCACCCTGTACTTCGCCATGGACGCGGTGAAGGCGATCACCCTCACCGATTTCGACCGCCTGGCCGAGCAGGGGCAGGTGAAGCGGGTGGTGTTCGAGGGCAAGACGACCCTCCGCGGGGAGGTGCGGGATCAGCAGACAGAGGAGGTGAAGGCGCTCAACCTGACCGGCGGCAAGTTCGCCGTCAACCTGCCCCCGATGAGCGACACCGGGGTGCTGATCGAGCGGGTGAACAAGGCGGACGACGCGGCCCGCAAGCGGAAGAAGGACGCCGACCCGACCGACGCCACCCCGCCGGTGCAGGTGTCGGCCGACCAGGAGCCGCCGCAGTTCCTCGCCCCGCTTCTGCTCACCGGCATGCTGTTCGCCGGGTTCATCGCCTTCTTCCTGCTCGTGCTGCTGCCGCGGATGCGGGAGGCGAACGGCGGCGGGTTCGCGGCGGCGTTCACCCGCAGCCCCGCCCGCAAGTACGAGAAGGGCACGCGCGGGCGGACCACCTTCGACGACGTGGCCGGCATGGAGGGGGTGAAGCGGGAGCTGCAAGAGATCGTCGACTTCCTGCGGAACCCGGACAAGTTCACCCGCCTGGGCGCCCAGGTGCCGAAGGGGGTGCTGCTGGTCGGCTCGCCGGGCACGGGCAAGACGCTGCTGGGGCGGGCGGTGGCCGGCGAAGCGAACGTGCCCTTCTACAGCGTGAACGGGTCGGAGTTCATCCAGATGTTCGTGGGCGTCGGGGCCGGCCGGGTGCGAGACCTGTTCCGCACGGCGAAGGAGAACGCCCCGTGCGTGGTGTTCATCGACGAGATCGACGCCGTCGGGCGGATGCGGGGGACCGGCGTCGGCGGCGGCAGCGACGAGCGGGAACAAACGCTCAACCAGATCCTCGGCGAGATGGACGGCTTCCACCCGAACGAGACGGTCATCGTGCTGGCCGCCACCAACCGCCCCGACGTGCTGGATGCGGCTCTGACACGCCCCGGCCGGTTCGACCGCCAAGTGACCGTCGAACGCCCGACGTGGCAGGGCCGGCTGGCCATCCTGAAGGTTCACACCCGCACCAAGCCGCTGGACGAGGCCATCGACCTGACGCGGGTGGCACGGGCGACCATCGGCATGAGCGGGGCGGATTTGAAGAACATTTGCAACGAGGCCGCCCTGCACGCCACCCGCGAGGGCAAGAACCGCATCGAACAGGACGACTTCGACGCGGCGCTGGACCGCGTGCGACTCGGGGCCAAGCGGGAGGAGGTGTACGGCGACGAGGAGAAGCGGCGGACGGCGTACCACGAGGCCGGGCACGCCCTGTGCGCGTACCTGGAACCCAAAGCCGACCCGATCGAGCGGGTGAGCATCATCCCGCGGGGCCGCACCGGGGGCGTGACCATCTTCAGCCCGGACGAGGACCGCATCGACCGCTCGTTCAGCGAATTCATGGCCCAACTGGTGGTGATCCTGGGCGGGCGGGCGGCGGACCAGCTGGTGTTCGGCGAGCCGCTGTCCGGGGCCATCGGCGACATCCGCCAGGCCACCCGCCTGGCGCGGGCGCTGGTCACGCAGTTCGGCATGAGCGACCGCCTCGGCCCGGTGCACTACCGCCAGAGCGACGAGCACGTGTTCCTGGGCAAGGAGATCGTCGAGAGCCGCGAGTTCAGCGAGGGCACGGCCCGCATCATTGATGAAGAAGTGCAGCGGCTGGTGACGGAGGCGATGACGCGGGCGACGGAGTTGCTCTCCCGCACCCGCGACGACCTGGACAAGCTGGCCGGCGCGCTGCTCGTCCACGAGGAACTCGACCGCGACGAGGTCCATCGCCTGCTGCGGAAAGGCGCGCCGGAGGAGCCGCCCCCGGCCAAGCGAGCGCCCGAAGGCGACGGCAACCCGTCGCTGGCGTTCGGCGGGGCGTGAGGCGACTCGTGGGCAGTCTTGTAGGGTGGGTCCAACGACGGCTTCCGTCGCGCCGACCCACGTCAAATGTCAACCGCTTCGATTCCACTCACCACGCTCCGCGGGGCGGACCTGAGACTTGGTTCACGGTTCCCAGGCCTCCGCTCACTTCGCTCGCTCCGACCTGGGCTGACAGAACCCGCCCCGTTGGGGCGGTGAACGCGCCGCAACCGCCTCCCTTCCTCACCCGGCTGTGGGCCGAGGTGTTCGACCGCAACGTCCGGCCGGCGCTCCGCCCGGAGGACGACGGGCGGCAAGCGGACGGTGGTGATGGAACCGGCCGACCTGGTGCGGATGCTGCGGAGCGAGGGCGGTGGGAGTGGTCCACTCGCTCCGCGAGTGGTTCGGTCAGCCGGCGGCGTCCGCCGCCGGGTGCGGAGCGGGTGTGGCGAACCGGCGGCATCAGCCGCCGGGTGCGGAGCGGGTGGCCGACTCTCGCCGAGAGTCGGACGGGGACCAACGCGAATCCCTCCCGCGTGGAGCGAGTGACGGCTTTCACCAACTCCACGCTCGTCACTTCGGCCGACCCCCAGTCCGACTCTCG
>JANNVG010000190.1:0-7276 GCA_031414395.1 Fimbriiglobus sp. | reverse complement strand
CGGGGGGTGAGGTCTCTGCCGTCACTTGCCACCGGGAGGGGCGTACTTCTTCAGCCAGTCGAACACCTCCTTGTGCCAGTGGACGCTGTTCTTCGGCTTCAGCACCCAATGCCCCTCGTCGGGGAAGTTGACGAACCGGCTGGGCACCTTCTGCCGCTGCAGCGCGCTGAACAGCTCGTGCCCCTGACCGATGGGGCAGCGGAAGTCGTTGTCGTTGTGGACCACCAGCATCGGCGTCTTGTGCTTGGCCATCTCGCCGGCCCGCTTGTGCGGGCTGAACTCGGCGTACTTGCCCGGCTTCTCCCACGGCAACCCCTGGTGCTCCCACTCGTCGAACCACAGTTCGTCCGTCGTGCCCCACATGCTCTCGAAGTTGTAAACGGAGCAGTGCGTGATGAGGCACTTGAACCGCTTGCTCACGTCGTTCACCGCGAACCAGTCCATCATGTACCCGCCGAAGCTGGCCCCGGCCGCGCCGATGCGATCCTTGTCCACATACGGCAGCTTCTCCACGTAATCCAACCCGGCCACCAGATCGCGGTAGCACTTGCCGCCCCAGTCGCCGGCGATCTCGTCCACGAACTTCTGGCCGAAGCCGGTGCTCCCCCGCGGGTTCGGCATCACCACCACATACCCCTGCGCGGCCCACGCCTGCGGGTTCCAGCGGAAACTCCAGCCGTCCTCCCACGCCCCCTGCGGCCCGCCGTGGACGAGGAACGCCACGGGCCACTTCTTCTTCTCGTCGAACCCCGGCGGCTTCAGCACCCACATCTGCATGTCGCCGTCTTCGATTTTGACTTTCACCGACTCGGGACGAGCGAGGTCGAGTTCGGCGAGCAGCGTCTCGTTCACCTTGCTGACCTTCG
The DNA here is from genome assembly GCA_031414395.1 of Fimbriiglobus sp. GTDB lineage: Bacteria > Planctomycetota > Planctomycetia > Gemmatales > Gemmataceae > JALHQU01. The sequence goes on along the minus strand of JANNVG010000190.1, from coordinate 6,410 downwards.
CCTCGGTCATCTTGTCGCCGGCCCAGGTCATCGCCCACACGTCGGCCGGTGCGGACATCGCCACGTGGGTGAAGGCGGCGGCCTGGCCGTCGGCGGAGAAGTTCACCCCGCCGGCCGAGCCGAACGCGAGCGGCTCTTGCGTCACCGTCTTGCCCGTCACCGGGACGTAGTAGATGAAACTGTGGCCACCGGCATCGGCGATGAACGCCAGTTCGGTGTTCGACCGCCACGCGAACTCGTTCACCGCCAGGTCGTAGCTCTTGGACCCAGTCCCCAAGCCGTCGGTCAAGACGCCCGTAATGCTCTGCGGTTTTCCCGCGAACGTGCCGTCCGGGTTCGCGTCCGCCACCATCAGTTCCCACTTGTCGGCCTCGTAGCCGGCCTTCTTCTGAGCGCGGTAGGCCAGCTTCTTGCCGTCCGGGCTGAACCGCGGGGCGTTGTCGGCCGCCTTGTTGCCCTCGGTGAGCGTCTCCCACTCGGTCGGCTTCCGCCCGCTCTGCGGGCCTTTGCCGTTGTTGACCCGCACCCGGCACAGGTCGTAGTTCGTGCTCCACGCTTCGGAGCCGTCGCCGGGGGCGGCGGCGAACACGAGGTGCTTGCCGTCCGGGGTGAAGGTGAAGTCGTCGCCGACACTGAACGTGGTGCTGTTCGGGTACGCATCCCGGTCGCCGGGGGTGCAGTCGTGCGGCTCGGACCAAGACACCGCTCCCTCGCGGTCGCGGCTCGTAGTGGCTGTGATCACGAACAGGTGGCCGCGCTTGTCTTCGACGTAGCTGTCCCAGTGGCGGTAGAAGAGCTTGGTGAAGGTCTTCGCCTTCACCGGGTTCTCTTCGGCCGCTTTGTCCGCATCCGCGTTCTTCTTGTCGGCTTCCGCGAACGCCAGTTCGCTGAACTCCGGCCGCACGTTCGACACGAACGCGATGGCCTTGCCGTCGGGCGACCAGATCGCCGTGCCGGCGCCGGTGCTGATGCTCGTGAGCTTCGTCGCTTCCCCGCCGGCGAACGGCTGGATGGTGTAAAGCTGCCCCGTGCCGCTCCGCGTGGACTCGAACAGGATGGTCTGCCCGTCCGGACTCCACCGCGGGTGCGTGTCCTTCTTGCCGTTCGGGTTGGTGAGCGCCTTCGGCGGGGTCTTGCCGTCGGCCGCGGCCAGGTGCAGCGCCGTGCTGCTCTTGTTCCCCTCCAAGTCCACCGTCGTCACCTGATAGACGACGTGCTTGCCGTCGGGTGAAATCTGTGGGTCGGCCACCCGCTTGAACTTGAACAGGTCTTCGACCTGCATGGGGCGCTTCTTGTCGGCGGCGGTGGCGTCGGTGGTCATGGCGAAGAGTGCGAGGGCGGTGAGGGGCAGCAGTCTCACGGCGGGCCTCCGGGGGAAGGGGCGAAGGGAGATTGTAGGGGAAGCCGCATCTGGTAGGGTGGGTCCAGCGAGCGCTTCGCTCGCGCCGACCCACCCTACCAGAGTTTCCGCACCACCCTTCCCAATCGCCACAGCAGGCCCACGCCGGCGGCAGCCGCGAACGCCCACCCGAGCGGCGCGCCCACGCCCGCCGCCAGCAGCCCCAGCACGCCCACCGCCGCCACCCGCTCCGGCCGCCACCGCCAACTTCGCAACGTCACCAGCGCCGCCAGCAACCCGACGCCCCACCCCACCGCCCCCACCACCGGCCACGGGTCGAACGCCGCGGCCGTCGGTGACACCGCGTTGACACTGCCGCCGGGCGGAGTGGGCGGCACGGCCAGCGGGGTCGGCTTGGTGGTCGGCGGGTCGGCCGGTCTGGGCGAAGCCGGCGGCACGGCGGTCACTTCCACCTTCGGCAACGGCGGGTTGCCCTCGAACGTGTACGCCGTCTCCCCGTCGCCGCCCGCCTTCGACTTCAGCCCGGCTGTTTGTGTCAACTTGACGGCGAACCCGTCGGCCGCCCGCACCCGCAGCACGGTCGGCTCGGCCGGCACGACGGCCGCACTCCACCGCGGCAGCGGCAGCTCGCCCGCCGTCGGCACGCTGCCGGCCCACCGCACCAGCACCTCGCCACTCGCCGGCGTCTTCAGCCACACTTGCACCTTCGGCCCCGTCCGCCCCCACCCGGCCAGCCCCACCGCCCGCACGTCCCGCACGTCCACGCCGTCCGGCAGGGTGAACTCGACCACGCCCGCGGCCGTCGCCACCACCCGCGCCGCCCCTTCGATCTCTGTCCACCCGCCGCACGTACACACCACCTCCGCCCCCAGCGCGGCGAACAGCGGGGCGGACGTGAGCGTCGGCCGCAGCTCGGCGGTGGCGTTCGGGGCACGCTTCACCACCAGGGCCGGTGGCTGTTTGTCGAACGCGAACTCGGGCACCGCGGGGAAGTCTTTCACGATGGCGTCGGCCGGGAAGTCCACCGTCCCGCTCCGGCTCACCCCGCCGCTCTGCACGCCGGGGAACCGCACGGCGTACACGCTGTCGCGGTCGGCGTCGGGCACGGCCGCCCGCGGGAACCGCAGCACGGGGGTTTTGCTCAGCGGCTTCGCCGGCACCGCCCGCACCAGCACCAGGATGCGGCCGTCGGCCGGCTGTTGCAGGCGGGCCACCACCCGCGTGCCGTCGCCGCTCGGGGCGACCCGCCAGCCCCGCACGCCGACCGGGTTCGCCCGCGGGTCGGTCGGCCGCACCAGCACCCGCGTGGCCACCAGGCCGGCCGGGATGTCGACCTCGAAGCGGTCCACCCCGCCGCCGGCCACCGTGTACGCGAACGCCGCCCACACCCCGGCGTCGGGCGAATCGGTGGCGTCCCACACGCCGGCTTCTTTCACGCTGATGGTCGTCTTCGCCCCGCCGTCGGTGGCGGTCTCGCGCCAGCGCACGGCCACCGCACGCCCCGCGCCGTGGTCGGCCGTCGCCGTCTTCCCGCTCACGGTCTGTCCGCCGCGACGGGTCGGCACGTCCGGTTGTTGGCCGGTCGCCCCGGCGTCGAACGTCACCGTGCAGGCGAACACCTCCGGCCCGCTGAACCGCGCCTCGCGGTCGCCGCCGGTCGTGGTCGGCATGACGGCGAACTTGACGGCGAGCGTGTGCTTGCCCTGCCCTTTCACGGTGAGCGTGTAGCGGTCGGGCTTGGACGCATCGGGGAAGGCGTCTTTGCCGTCGAGCTGCATCGCCTCCAGGCGCACGCCGGCCAGCGGCAGGGTGAAGGTGTGTTCGCCGGCACGCGGGCAGTCGAGCGTAAAGGTGGCGTCGAACTGGGCGACGGCGCCCGCGGCGGTGGCGGTGGCGGTGTACGCGGCACGGCTGACGATGACATCCGGCAGCGGCGGGGCGGCCAACTGGGTCAGCTTGTCGAGCACCGATTGCGGCGCGTACACCGACTGCGCGTCGGTGCCCACCACGTACACCACGGCCGGCTCGCCGCCCGGTTGAGCGTTCACACACACGCCGACCGCGGCCAGCACCATCGCGGCCCGCACGACCGTACTCGGCCGGCGGATCGGCGGGGCCGGCGGGCGGCGGAAGGCGACGACGGCCAGCACCCCCAGGCCGGCGAACAGCGGCGGTTGCAGCACCTTCTGCCAGCCGAGCGGCGCCACCCACACGCCCACCCCGCACCCGACGACCACCGCCGCCAGCACCGTCGTCCGCCACCGACTGCCCTTCAGCAGCAGCCGCACGCCGACCGCCAGCACCAGCCCGCCGAGTGCGAACCCCACGCCCCGCAGCGCCGGCGAACGGGCGACGCGCACGCTCCGGGTGTTCGGGCACTCGTCCGCGTCCGAGAGGCTCGGCCACGGCAGCCACCCTTTGGCGAACTGCCACCGCGTCGCCACGGGCGTTTCCACCGGCAGGCCGGGGGCGGGCGAATCGTACTTCGGCAGCGGGCCGAGCGGGGGCGTTGGCAGGCGGTAGCGGACTTCAAACGTGAGGCCGTCGGACGGCAAATCGGGCAGCGGCAGCGACACCACCTCGCCGGTCGTCACCGTCGCCCACTTGCCGCCCACCTGGGCCGACTCCGCCACCGCGCTCGCGGGCAAACTCACCGGCAGCGTGCGGCCGGCGGAAGCGATCACCTTTCCGGAGAACGTGACGGACATGCCGCCGTCGCCGTCGATCTGGGTCAACTGTTGCACATCGACGAACCGCCACTCGCCGGATTCGGGCACGGCCACCGGCTTGACGGTCAGTGGTTCGAGCGACACGACGGGCGGGAAGTCGTCGCTCGGGCCGTGCGTCGGGCGGTAGACGGCGGCCAGTTCGGTGGACAACTCGACCGTCACGTCGCCGCGTCCGCCGCCGATGCGCGGGAGCGGCAGCGCCAGTACGGCAGTCGGGTCGAGTGGCGGCGCGGGGTACGTGGCGGTCACTTCGAACGGCCCGCTCTTCGGCTTGGGGAACGTCACCCGCCAGTACACGCCGTGCGGGGTGGTGCCGGCCGCGGCGACCGCCGACCAGCCGTTCGTGGCCGTGAGCAGCGGCACCAGTTCGGCGGCGGGCAGGGCCACGGCGGTCGCGCCGTCGGTCGCCTTCACCGTCCCGTTCGGGTGCGGCACGAACACGGTCAGTCCGCCGACCGGCCCATCGTCGGCACGCCCGACGAGGGTCGCTTCACACAGCCTATTTCGCACCGCCACCCGCACCGCGTCCACACTCACGGCGGTCGGCTCCGGCGCGAACAGACCCACTCCACTCGGCTCCTTGCCGCGATACTTCACCACCCACCCGCCGGCGTCGGTCGAGTGCGGCAGCACCGTGCGGGCGGTCGGGATCACCCCCTCGCCCACGGCGATCAGCGTGCCCTGGCGGTCGGTCGCGGCCGTGATTGTAAACACCGGGAACGGGATGGGCATGGCGGCGGGCGCGGGGTCGGCGGGGTCGGGGGCCGGCGGGCCGGGCGGCCCACGAAACTCCATCGTCACTTCGACGGTACGGCCGGTGGGCACCGCCCGCGACGGCTCGACCACCCACGTGTTCGGCGTGCCGGGCAGAGGGCCGAAGTTGACGGCCGGGTCTTCGGGCACCACCGCGGCCGACTCGAGCACGTACCCCGGCGCGGTTCGTACCACCAGTTGCGGCAGCGGCCCGCGGACCACCTTCGCCTTCACCACCGCACTCAGCCGCGTGCGGCCCGGCTCCACCCGCCACGTCAGCACCTCCTCGGTGGCCAACTCCGGGTCGGCCGTCCGCACCCGCACGGTGGGCGGCTTGCGGCTGCCGTCCGCGGTGGTGGTGAGCGAGCCGACGAACTGCAATTTCAAGCTCTTCGCGGTCGTCGTCACGCCCGGCCGGTAGTCGCCGGTGGACCACCCGTCGAGCTTCCACTCGGGCGGAATGTTCACCTCGATCACCTCCGCACCGGGCAGCGCGGCCGTCGTCCGCACGCCGGGGCAGGCCCACGCCACCGCGCCGGTGCCGAGCGCCGCCGTCGCCGACATCTTCACTTTCGCCGTCGCCGTCGGCTCCCGCCACGACACCACCAGCGTGCCCGCCGCCTTGCCGTCGGGCGGGTCTTGTTGCCAGCGGTCGATGCCGTCGCCGCTCACCGTGGCCACCTTCACCCCGGCGTCGGTGGCGAAGGTGTGTTCGCGGATCAGCCCGCGCGGTGAGTCGAGGGTGAAGTCGAACGCCGACCGCACCTCGCCCGGCGACAGGTCGAACACCGCCGTGCGTGCGGCCGTGGCTTCGGCCCCCGGCGTGTCGGCCGGCCGCACCGCCAGCACCACGCCAGACAGCCCGCCCGCCGACCACTTCCACACCCGCACGCCGTCGGCCTGACCGGGAAACGGCCCGGTCGCTTCGACCCGCTTGCCGCCGGCGGTGGTGAGCGCCGGCAGGCGGTCGGTCGGCAGTGTGAATTCAATCGTGGCGATGGCGGCGGGCGGGATGCCCAGGTCGAACCGCTCCTCGTCGGCTTCTTCCACGCCCCGCACCGACCAGCCGACGGCGACGGCCGTCTCGCGGTGGTCGCCCACCCACAGGTACGAGCCGGGCAGTTCCTTCCCGCCCGCCTTGCCGCGGAAGAGCAGTGCAGTGCGATCCGCTGCGGGGGTCAGGTCGGTGATCGCCAGCCGGAGGGAGTCGAGCGGCACGAGCGCCGGTCGGCCGGACGTGTTGGCGACGGTCCAGTCGGCCGAGCCGGTCAGCCGTCCGGGGTCGTACCGCCCGCGGTAGATGGCGGTGACGACTTGCGGTGGGGTGCGAGCGAGCTGCACGGCGTCGGCCGCGGCACGCACTTTCGTTTCAAATTCGGGCTTGGTGAGTTTGCGGAACGGCCCGCGGGGGTCGGCGGTCAGGCGGTCGAGTTGGTCGTCGGTGAGGAACTGGCGGCGGAGGGGGAACGGGTCCGCGTGTGATTCAACCGAGAAGGCGGCGGGTCCGGCGACGGCGTGCAGGGCGGGCGGGGGCGGGGGCGGGGGCGGGGCGGCCGACACGAGCAGGC
>JANNVG010000189.1:0-4530 GCA_031414395.1 Fimbriiglobus sp. | reverse complement strand
AATCGCGTCCACCAGCCCGGCGGGTTTGTTCGGGTTGCCCTGCCACAGCACTTCGCCCTTCGCGTTCAGCAGCACCGCCGCCGGCAACTCGGTCACGCCGAACCGCTTCAGCACGTCGCCCGCCTTCTTCCCCGATTCGGTCAGCAGGCCGTACTTCACCGCATGGTCCTTGCGGAACAGGTCGGCCGCCATCACGCGGGCCGACTGCGGCTCGTCCTCGCACCCGACGCCCACTACCGCCAAGCCGCGGTCGGCGTACCTGTCGTGTAGGTCGTTCAGCACCGGCACCGCCCGCACGCACGACATGCTGCCGGCCGTGAAGAAGTTCACCAGCACCAGCTTACCCTGCGGCAGCGCCGCCTCGCGGCCCGCGGTATCGACGAACCCGAACGCCTCTTTCCGCGACTCGCCGCGGGTCGGCGGGGTGGCCCCAGGCACCGGCTGGGCCGTGCGGGGCGCCGGCATGGCGGCCACCGGCGGCTTCCACGGCACCGGCCCCCGGTCGGTCATCAGGTCGTACCGCTCGCCCTTCGGCAGCGCGTCGTTGTGCACCGGCGGCGGTTCGTACCCGCCCACGGGTGCCACGCCGGGGTCGCGCTCGGTGCCGCTGAACTTGGGCGGCGGCAGCGGGCCGTTCGGGTTCGGGATGTCGCCCGACGGCGGCTTCTTCAGCGGGTCGACGCTCGGCGGCGGGTCCACCGGCTTGGTCGCCGGCGCGGGCATACTCCCGTCGGCCTCGAGCAGCGTCAGCCGCACGTTCGGGTTCGGCGTACTCAAGTACACCGTCTGAAACAGCCGCCGGCCGTCCACCGTGGCATCGACGGTGAGCTGGTAGTTCCGCTTCGGCTTCAGCCCGTTGATGATGAACGTGCCGCTCGGGTCGGACACCACGCCCACCGGCGTGGGCGCCTTGTCGGTCGATTCGCGGACGGCGATGTACACGCCCCGCACCTTGCGGCCTTCCGGGTCTTCGACGTACCCGGCGAGCAGGCCGCTCGCCTCGGCCTTCAGGTCGTAGCCGGGCGCCTTCGGGTCGTTCCAACTGGGGGCGGTCGGCGTGCTGCCGTGCATCCAAGTGGGCTTGGGGCGGTCGAGCCAGTGGGCGGGCGTGTCCGGGTTGGCGGCGCGGCCGGTCGTCTCGCCGGTCGGCGTCGGCCCACTGAACTTGTCGTCGGCCGCACGCTTGTCGCCCCCGCCCCGGCACCCGGCCAGGACGAGCGTGATGAGTACGACCAGACTCGCCCCCCGGCGTGACATGGCATCCCCCAATGAGTTTCCCCCAGTCGCTTTATTCCCAGATCACTTGAGCGAATCAAGTCGGGTTTCGGCGACCGGCCGGAATGGGGACATGCACGGGCGGAGTAAACGGGAGAACCGGCGCAGAGTGTGACTGCCGATCAGCCGCGACCGCCCGCCGGATGGTTTCGTTCCACTTCCTCCCACCCATCCGCGAAACCATATCCCGAACGCGAAAGAACCCAGACCGGCCAAGCACTTACGGCGAATTCGACGGGCGGGCGAAGTCACCGGACCCACTGCGAGCGGTCAGCTATTTGGGAAATCTGGTCGGAATTCGTGTCCACTTCTTGACCTGAATCGCAATCGACGGGTTGGCAAAAATCCGCCCAACTGCTCATCGCTGTGCAGCCCTGCGCTGCACAGCGATGAGCGGGATCGTCCGTTTCGTGCGCCGTGATAGCTCATCTGCAAGATATCTTGTGAAATCCGTGCTGACGCGCGAGAATGCTGCTAACAACTCGCGGCGACCGACATTATCATCCTGAACAGCGGCTTGAATCGCCGCGACACGTCATCCACCTGGGGTCTGCCACATGAGCCACAACAATCGCCCCCGGCAGAGTTTTAGCCACCTCGGTGTCGAGCGCCTCGAGGCGCGGGAAGTGCCCGCGGTCGTCACGCACGTCGTCAACACCCCACTCGACTTGCCGGACAGCGACCTCTCGGACAACATCCCGATGGCCGTGGCACCTACGGACAAGGTGCGACACCCGCTCGTCTCACTGCGGTCGGTGATGGAGCAGATGAACGCGACCGGGAACGGGAACGACACGTACCGCGTCGAGTTCGACCTGCAGTCCGCCCCGAGCATGACCATCGCCCTCGAATCGCAACTGCCGGCCATCGCCAACCGACACTACCAGATCGTCGGATCGAGCGACCGCGCGGTCACGCTCACCCGTGACCTGAACGCGGACGCGACTTCACACTACCGCTTCCTGAACGTACTCGCCGGTGGCAAGTTGGAGGTCAACGGCATAAAGCTGACCCAAGCGGACAACCGCGGTTCGGTCGGCGGGGCCATTTTCAACAGTGGCGGGATCTTGACCGTGGTGAACTGTTACTTCGGGGGCAACGTCGGCAAGGACGGCGGGGCGATCGCCAACCTCGGTTCACTCACCGTCACGGGAGCGGCCAACGGTGGGGCGAAGTCCGAGTTCAGCGGGAACACGTCGGAGGGCTTCGGCGGTGCGATCTACACCGGCGGGGCAGGCCCGGTGCCGGTCGCGGACATCCAGAACACCCTGTTCACCGATAACGTGGCTGGTGACACGCCCGGTCGGCTTGGCACGCACAAGGGGGGTGCTATCGCCACCAACCTCGGAGGATTTCTGAGCATCGCGGGCTGCACTTTCACCGCCAACAAGGCGCAAGACGGCGGGGCGATGTACGCCGATGGGCCGAGTTCGATCAACCCGAACCTGTTGGTGAGTGACAGCAAGTTCGAGAGCAATCACGCCCATGGCTTACGTGGGAACGGCGGCGCCGCCTGGATCAAGGAACTGAACGCGAAGTTCACCACCTGCCAGATCAACAGCAACCAGTCGGATAACGAGGGCGGGGGCATCTTCCAGGACGCCGGCAAGCTCGACCTCGTCACCTGCATGTTCGCCGGCAACGTGGCGCTCGGTTCGTGGGATGGCAGGTTCGCGGACGATGTCGCCAACTTTGTCGGTCTCGGTAACCCGACGACAGTGACGCTGTTCGGCACCGTCGTCACCGTTGTGGTCTGGTAGCAACGAGTCAGGTCGCCCTCAGCTCAGCGGGAGATGGCCATGCGTCCGCGATACCGCCTCGCAATGTGGGCAACGCTTTTCGTCGGAATGACAGGCGTTGCCGCCCCCCCCCAGACCACGCCGGACACTGTCCGTGCAACGATCCGGCAGCTGTGGTCGAACAGCGGAGATGAGGCGGCGACGGCATTGTCCACACTGGAGTCCGACCCGCACGCCCTGCCGGTGTTGCGTCGGGCGCACGCCACCGACTCGAACCCTCGGCATCAGGGCGACCTGGAACGACTCATCGCCAAAGCGGTGGCCCGGCGAGACAAGGTAAACGCCGGGCGGGTCGAGCAGTGGGCGAGAGACGGTCGCCTCGATCTGCTCACCGAGGTGCGGGCGCTGACCGACGGCAAGGCCGCGGAGGCCGCCATCGATCACCTGTTGCGAACAGGGGAGACACTCCGTGAAGCCGGGGTGGGAGTGCTCAAAGCCCGTGGGCAGAAGCCCTCCCCCGGCTTCCTCCTCGATCTGCCCTGGGCCGACGGCAGCGAGTTGAGGCGGTCGAAGACCCAGCCGCTGTTCGACACCGAGGTCGTCCTGCTGGAGGAGTGGTATCGCATGAACCGGGCGGTGTACGGCGACCGCATTGACATGCCGGGGGCGGAACTCCAACGCTCGGTGGTGGTGGCCCGGTCTGAACTGAACCACCTGGCGCGGGCCACCCCCACCCGCGTCGGCAAGTGCCAGTGGAACGACTCGCTGGTGTTCGCCAACACCGGGCTGACGGTCGAAGAGGTGCGCGGGTGCGTGGTGGTCGTGGACGGCGACTTGGAGTTGACTGCGAACCGGATAAGTCAACTCGGCGGTTCGGTCATGGTGGTGAACGGGAACGTCACCGAAAGCGTCACGGGGAAAGCGATCTACATCGTCATGAACCTCATGTGGGCGACCGGGGACATCACCCTCACCCCGAATTCGGAACTCCACCGTCGCAGTGTATTCCTCGCCGGCGGGAAGGTGGCCAGCGCCGACAAGCTGGCACTGAAAGGGTGTGTGGAGGAGAACGTGAAGGAACCACCGCTGCCCGTGCGATTCCTCGATCCGGCCGAGTTCGGGCTGACGCTGGACGCCACCAAGGAGGGCATGAAGGTGGCGAAGGTGGCGGACAAGAGCGCGTTCGCCGAGTCTGGGTTAAAGGCCGGCGACGTGATTACCAAAGTGGGCGAGGTGGCCACCGCCACCGCCCCGGCGTTCCGCCGCGAACTCCGCCGCGGGGTGATCGAAGGGGCCGTGTTGCTCGACGTGACCCGCGGCAAGGAGAAACTCGAACTGCTCGTCGCCGTGCCCGACGTGCCCGCCGTCGCCAAGAAGAAGAAGGACGACCTGAAAGCCACCCCGCCCGAGAAGAAGTGACAGCACCCCACATGCCGGGCACCCCCTAGCGGGTGCCCGGTGGCGTTTGCGGGCGAGCCGGGAGCAGTCGATTTGTTAGCCCGACGCGCGAGCGAGG
>JANNVG010000188.1:0-3456 GCA_031414395.1 Fimbriiglobus sp. | reverse complement strand
GGGGGCGTTCAACCTGAAACGGTTCCTGGGCGACATCCAAAGTCTCCGAAGGGCATGCCCGTTGAACACCCCCTCTCCATGACATGGAGAGGGGGCCGGGGGGTGAGGTCTCGAAACACTCCGCACTCCGCACTCCGCAATACCCGTTACTCCCACTCGATCGTGGCCGGCGGCTTGCTGCTCACGTCGTACACCACGCGGTTCACGCCCTTCACCCTGTTGATGATGGCGGTGGACACTCGGGCCAGCAGGTCGTGCGGCAGGTGGCTCCAGTCGGCCGTCATGAAGTCGTCGGTCTGCACGCACCGCAGGGCCACGGTGTTCTCGTAGGTGCGGCCGTCGCCCATCACGCCCACGCTCTGCACCGGCAGCAGCACGGCGAACGCCTGACTCGTCTGGCGATACCACCCGCTCCGGTGGAGTTCGTCGAGGAAGATGGTGTCGCACTGGCGGATCACGTGCAGTTTCTCTTCGGTCACTTCGCCCAGGCATCGCACGGCCAAGCCGGGGCCGGGGAACGGGTGCCGCCACACCACTTCATCGGGCAGGCCGAGATCCTTGCCGAGCCGACGCACCTCGTCTTTGAACAGGTCGCGGAGCGGCTCGACCAACTCGAAGCCGAGTTCCTTCGGCAGCCCGCCGACGTTGTGGTGCAGCTTGATCGTCGCCGCCGGGCCGTCGGCACTCCCGCCGCTCTCGATCACGTCCGGGTAGAGCGTGCCTTGCGCCAGGAAGTGGGCGTCGGGGATGCTCTTCGCCTCGTGCCGGAACACGTCGATGAACACTTTGCCGATGGCCTTCCGCTTCTCCTGCGGGTCGGTCACGCCCTTCAGCGCCGTCATGAACCGCTCGCCGGCATCGACCACGTGCAGGTCGGCCTGGAACCAGTCGCGGAAGGTGTGCCGCACCACCTCCGTTTCGCCCGCCCGCATTAAGCCGTTGTCCACGTAGATGCACGCCACCTGTTTGCCGATGGCCTTCACCAGCAGGGCCGCACACACGCTCGAATCGACCCCGCCGCTCAGCCCGCAAATCACCCGCTTGTTCCCCACCCGCTGCCGAACGCCCTCGACCGTCTGGTCGATGAAGTTGCTCATCTTCCAGTCGCCGGCGCACCCGCACACGTCGCGGAGGAAGTTGGCCAGGATGATGCCGCCGTGCGGGGTGTGGCTCACTTCCGGGTGGAACTGCAGCCCGAACACCGGCTGCGTCTCGTGCTTCACCGCCGCCAGCGGGCAGTCGTCCGTTTCGGCCAGCGGCACGAACCCGCCGGCCGCCTGCACCTGATCGCCGTGGCTCATCCACACAGTGCTGTCGGTCGGGTAGCCGCGGAAGAGGGTGTTCGCGTCGGTCACGCGGAGGGCCGCCCGCCCGTACTCGCGGGTGTGCGAACTGCCGCCGACCTTCCCGCCCATGAAGTAGCACATCAACTGCATGCCGTAACAGATGCCAAGGACCGGCACGCCCAGGGCGAAAATGGCCGGGTCGCAGTGGGGGGCACCCGGCTCGTACACGCTCGCCGGCCCGCCACTCAGGATGATGCCCTTCGGGTTGAGCGCCTTCACCCGCTCGGCCGGCAGGTCGTGCCGGACGATCTGGCAGAACACGTTCAGCTCTCGCACCCGCCGGGCGATGAGCTGCGCGAACTGCGAGCCGAAGTCGAAGATCAGCACCAGGTCGGTGGTCATGGGGTCGCGTTTCACTCCGCGTCGGTGTCGGAACGGTGCGTACGGATCAGTTGGTCGAGAAGCCCGTCGGCGGCCGTCACACCTCCCCCGCGGAACACCTCCACGTCCACGTCACCGTCTTCCAAAAAATCGACTTCCCACCGCTCGCCGGGCACGGTCACTTCAACCATCACCGCATCGTCTCGGCTGTGCCGGAGGGTGTACGGAATGCGGGCTTCGGAGAGCCGACGGAGGAAACTCAGCAGGCTGCCGAACACGTCCCCGTTTGCGCCATGGGGCGCGACGGCGACGGACGGTGCGACTGGGGTGCGTACGCTCATCGGTTGTACTCCGAGTCGGAGAGCAATTTCCGGAGCGTCTTGTACCCCGGCAGCCGCCGCCGGGCACGCTCCTTGACATCCCACCATGTTAAGTCCAGGATCTCGTCCCACGAAGGGGAACCTGGGTCGAGCGCCGCCTGACGGATACCTGCCCGCTTTCGCTTCAAGATCTCGGCCACCGTTTCGTCATCGGCGTTCGTCGCCATCATGACCTCCCGAGTTCTTCCGCCCGCTGCGTCGCGGCGACGACGGCGTCCATGGTGGCGGCGCGGAAGGCGGCGCGCTCCAGGGCGTGCAGGCCGGCGATTGTCGTCCCGCCGGGGCTGGCCACCGAGTCCTTCAGGGCGGCCGGGTGCGTGCCGGTTTCCAGCACCATCTTCGCCGACCCGAACACCGTTTGCGCCGCCAGCTTCAGCGCCACCTCCCGCGGCAGGCCGGCCCGCACCCCGCCGTCGGCCAGCGCTTCGATGAACACGTACACGAACGCCGGCCCGCTGCCGCTCAGCCCGGTGACGGCGTCGAGCAACTTTTCCGGCAGTGGGAACGCCGTGCCGACGGAACTGAACAGCTTGCCGACCAGATCCACATCCCGCGAGGTGGCGGCGGCACCGGCGGCGAACCCGGCGGCGGACGCGCCGACGAGCGCCGGGGTGTTCGGCATGACGCGCACAATCCGGGTGTCGCGGCCGAGGTGGTCGGCCAGTTGGTCGAGCGTGACGCCTGCGGCGATGGACACGAACAGGTGATCGGGCGTGACGTGCGGGCGGAGTTCGGCGAGGACCGTCGGCATCACCTGCGGCTTGACGGCCAGCACGATGAGCCGACAGGCGGCGAGAACGGCCGGGTTGGTGTCCACCACCCGCACGCCGGTCTCGGCGGCGAACCGAGTCCACGCGGCGGGGTACGGGTCGGACGCGACGGCCGTGGTGCGGTCGAGCAGACCGGCCGCGAGCCACCCCTTGGCCAGGGCGGTGGCCATCTGTCCGGCACCGAGGAACCCGATGGGCGGTGTCATGAGGAGTGTACGGGGGAAATCGACATGATAGCGGCAGTGTCCCAACTGTCGTCTTTCGCCCCGCGAAAGTTCATCGTGACTTTCGCGGACGAAAGGCGACTGTCCGGGTCGCAGTCCCCATCAAGTTGCACCGCCACCCGTTGGCTTGACGAACTCCGGCGAGACGAGGATCACCACGTTGTTCCGGAAAAGCTTGAGGAACTTCGCATCCACAGGTTTGCCGTCCGATGAGACGACGACCACGCACCCCTCAGCAATGCGCTTTTCGGCCTCATCGACGTTCAGCTTTTTCCCGCCGGCTGTCATGATGGTCAGGTCATTCACTTTCGCCAGCGGAACAGATTCGAGTTGTGGGGCTTCGACCTCTCGCTTCTCTCTTTTCTCGACGAACTTGCCATCCTTGCCTTCCACGACGGTGACGCGGAGTTCAGTC
>JANNVG010000187.1:0-7992 GCA_031414395.1 Fimbriiglobus sp. | reverse complement strand
GACCAACGACCCGTGGCTCATCAAGGACAAGCACGAGTGATCGCGGTGCGGCACGGAAGACAGAGGAGCTAACCACAGAGGCACAGGGACACAGAGAAGACAGGAGGGAGTGTGAAAACACCAAACTCTCTTCTGTCTTCTCTGTGTCTCTGTGCCTCTGTGGTTAGCTCCCAATCATACAGCGGTCGCCAGTTCCTTCGCCTTCGCCACGGCGTCGTCGATCTTGGTCGCGTCCTTGCCGCCGGCCTGCGCCAGATCGGGTTTGCCGCCGCCGCTGCCGCCGACTACCGCCGCCACCTGCTTCACGATGTCGCCGGCCTTCAGCCCCTTCTTCACCAGATCGGGCGTGAGCGCGACCAGCACCGGCACCTTGCCGTCGTCTTCCCAGACGAAGCAAACGAACGCCGACGGCACCTTCTGCCGCACCCGGTTCGCCTGCTCCCGCACCTGCTCCGCCGTGCCACCTGCCAGCCGGCCGACCACGACCTTGGTGCCGTTGTGCTCGGTGGCCTCCGCCACCAGTTTGTCCACCGCCGTGCCGAGGTCGGCGGCGGCGGCCTTGGCCAGCTTCGCCCGCGCCTGCTTCAGCTCCTCTTGCAGCGCGTCCACCCGCGTGCCGAGTTCCTCCGGCTTGCACTGGAACTTCGCCGACAGGTCGTCCACCGCCGCGGTGATCTTCGCCAGACTCTCCGCCGCCACGCGGCCGGTCACCGCCGTGATGCGGCGGATGCCCTTTGCCACCGCCTCTTGCGAAGCGATCTTGAAGTAGCCGATGGTGCCGGTACGCGAGACGTGCGTGCCCCCGCAGAACTCGACCGAATCGTCGGCCGTCGCCTGCTCGGGCGTCTCCGGCCCGATGAGGACCACCCGCACCGGGTCGGGGTACTTCTCACCGAACACCGCCCGCACGCCGGCGATCTGTTTCGCCTGTTCGAGTGGCATCACGGTCGCGCTCACCGGCAGGTCGCGGCCGACGAGCTGGTTCACGCGGGCCTCGATGTGCCGCAGTTCTTCGGGCGAAATCGGCTTGTCGTGGCTGAAGTCGAACCGCGTCTTGTCCTCGTCCACCAGCGAACCCTTCTGCTCGACGTGCGAGCCGAGGTCCATCCGCAGGGCCAGGTTCAGCAGGTGCGTGGCGGTGTGGTTCCGCATGATGTCGATGCGGCGGAAGGTGGACTGCGTCAGTTCGACCGTGTCGCCGACGGCCAACTCGCCGCTCAGCACCACTCCCAGGTGCAGCACCGCGTCGCCCAGCCGTACGGTGTTGTCCACGCGGAACTCGACCCCGCCGGTTTCCGGCTTGTCGATGACGCCGGTATCGCCCACCTGCCCGCCCTGCTCGGCGTAGAAGTTGGTGCGGTCGAGCAGCAGCCCCACCGTGTCGCCGGGCATGAGCGACCCGGTTTTCACCACCGCGTTGTCCTTCACCCAGCCGACGACCTTCGCCGAGATGACGGCCGAATCGTACTTCGGCGAATCATCGGTCTTGGGCAATTCGCCCTGCACGGCGGAGATGACCAGCCCCTTCCCGCCGGCGTCTGACTTCTTGATGAACTCCTCCCACAGCCGCTTGTAGTCGGCCTCGTCCACGCTCAGCCCTTGCTCGTGGGCGATCTGCCGCGTGATGCCGATGTCCAGGCCGTAGGTGGTGTGCAGGTCGAACGCATCTTGGCCGCTCACCACCATGCGGTTGACCGCCGCGTTCTCGGCCGCCGTCTCGAACAGCTTCAGCCCTTTGCCCAGCGTCTTGAGGAACCCGCGCTCCTCCTCGTAGATCACCTCGCGGACCTTCTCCGGGTTCCGCTTCAGCTCCGGGAACACGTCGCCGAGCTGGCCCACGACCGTGTCCGACAGCTTGTATAGGAACGGCTCTTTCAGCCCGAACACCTGCCAGGCGTAGCGACTCGCACGGCGAAGGATGCTTCGCACCACCGCGTTCCGGCCCTTGTTGCCGGGGTTCGCGCCGTCGGTGATGGCGAACGTGAGCGTGCGGATGTGGTCGCCGATCACGCGGTACGCGGTGTCGGTCAGGTCTTCGAGTTTGCCGCCGTAGGCACGTGCCCCCGTCACCTGCTGAATGGCGTCGAAGATGGGGGCGAACACGTCGGTGTCGTAGTTGCTCGGCACGCCGTTGATGACGGCCACGATCCGCTCGAAGCCCATGCCCGTATCGACGTGCTTCGCCGGCAGCGGGGTCAGGCTCTGGTCTTCGTTGCGGTTGAACTGGATGAACACGTTGTTCCAGATCTCGATGCACTGGTCGGACCCGCCGTTCACCAGCTTCGCCCCGCTCTTGTCCGGCGTGCGGTCGAAGTGGATTTCGGTACACGGCCCGCACGGACCGGTCGCGCCCATCTCCCAGAAGTTGTCCTTCTTGTTCCCCAGGTGGATGTGCCCCGGCAGCACGCCGACCGACTTCCACAGGTCCGCCGCCTCGTCGTCGCGGGGGATGCCGTTCACCGGGTCGCCTTCGAACACGGTGACGTGCAGCCGCGATTTGTCCAGCTTCCACACCTCGGTGAGCAGTTCCCACGCCCAGGTGATGGCGTCCTTCTTGAAGTAGTCGCCGAAGCTCCAGTTGCCGAGCATCTCGAAGAAGGTGTGGTGGTAGGTGTCCTTGCCCACGTCGTCGAGGTCGTTGTGCTTGCCGCCGGCGCGGATGCACTTCTGCGTGTTCGCCACCCGCACGCTCTTCGGCTTCTCGGTGCCCAGGAAGTACGGCTTGAACTGGTTCATGCCGGCGTTGGCGAACAGCAGGGTGGGGTCGTCGTGCGGCACCACGGGGGACGACGGCACGAAGGCGTGCCCGCACTTCTTCACGAAGAAGTCGACGAACTGCTGGCGGATTTCGCTCGACGACGGCATGGCGGCGGTTCCGGTTCCGGGCGAACCCCGACCGCAAGGTCGGTGGGTGGTTGAACTCCCCACCCGCGGCCCTTGCGGGCCGGGTTCGCCCGGGCACAGCCGGCCGCAGGTGGACACCCCGAAAGGACACGAAGTCGGCCGGAAAGTTCAAGGGGACGGCCGCACTCGCACGCCGACACCGGAATTTCACCATTCGGGGTTTGACGCTCGGCCGACGTGAGTGATACAACCACCCCTCAACGCGGGTCGGATTCCGCCGGCCCCTCTCACCGGAGTGTCTCATGGCACGCGACCGCGACGACGACAAGCCCGCAGACAAGGACGACGCCCCTCGCTCCCGCCGGCGGGACGACGACGCCCCGGCCGAACAGCTCGGGCCGTTGGACAAGATGTTCCGCGACACGAACACCGTCCTGCTGATCGTGTTCGGCATCTGCTGTAGCTGGATCGCGGCCATCCTCGGGCTGGTCGGCATGTTGACCGCCAAAGACCCGAAGGCCAAGAAGAACGCGACGCTCGTGCTCATCATCGGGGCCGTGGCGGGGGTCGTGTACACCGGCGGGAGTATGATCATGAACATGATGGCGGCGACGGCCGTCCGTTAAGGAAGCCCGCGATGTCCACCCGTCAACGCCTCCTGGTCCGCGGCACGCTCGTCGTCCTGGCGGTTCTGGGGCTGACTGCCGGGGCGGTCGTGTTGGGCGTATTCCCGCCGACGGCCCACTCGTGGTACCCGAAGTGCATGAGCTACCAACTGGCCGGCATCCACTGCCCCGGTTGTGGCATGACGCGGGCCGTTCACGCCGCCCTGAACGGCCGCCTCCTCGAAGCCTTGTCGCAGAACGCCCTGGTGCTGGTGGTGGTGCCGTACCTGCTCTTCTCGCTCGTCCGCAGCCTGTGGCACTACCTGTGGCAAACCCCCTTCCCCCCGCGGCCGTTCCGCTGGCCGAAGTGGGTCACGTTCACCCTCGTCGGCGTATTGGTCGCGTTCACCGTCGCGCGCAACATCCGCGTCGAGCCGTTCACCTTCCTGGCCCCGCGCGAGCTGCCGGCCGAGGGCGAACCGCTTGCTTCTGTAGAACCGGGAACGGAGTGACCGGGTAGCGATGACCCACCTGGTCACTCCGTTCCCGGTTCCATTCCATCCCGCGCACTCCGATAGACAAGCCCCGCCCGGCACGGCACAATACGCCCACTCACCCGGAGCCGAACAGCGATGGCGGTTAATCTCCCCCCGCACTATCACGACGCCGACGCCCGCTACAAGAAGGCGCAATCGGCGGCGGACAAGCTCATCGCCCTGCGGGAGATGTGGGTGCTCCTGCCCAAGCACAAGGCGAGCGAGAAGGTGCAGGTGATTCTGAAGACGAAGATCAGCGAGCTGACGGACCAGATCGAGGCGGAGAAGAGCGGGCCGAAGAAGCAGGCACCCGGCACGTTCAAGATCCCTCGTCAGGGGGCCGGCACGGTGGTGTTCCTCGGCCCGCCGAACGCCGGCAAGTCGGCACTGCTGGCGAAGTTGACGAACGCCAAGCCGGAAGTGGCCGCGTACCCGTTCACCACTCGCGAGCCGATTCCGGGCATGACCGACACGGCCGGCGTGAAAGTGCAACTCATCGACCTGCCGCCGATCACCGCCGACCACTACGAACCGTTCGTCACCGACGTGACCCGCTCGGCCGACGCCGCCGTGCTGTTCCTGGATTTGGCCAACGACGACGGCCCAGCCGAGACGCAGACCGTCATCGACCGCTTGAAGAACGCCCGCCGCGAGTTGGTGAAGGCTCAGCCGACCGACGACGACCCGACCGTGTACGCGCTCCGCACAATCTTGGTGGCGACCAAAGCCGACGACGAGGCGGCGGACGTGCGGCTGGAGATGGCCCGCGAGTGGATCGCCGACCGCTTCCCGCTGTTCGTGGTGAGTGCCGACCGCGGCGACGGGCTGGCGGAATTGAAACAAGCACTGTTCGACGTGCTGGGGGTGATGCGAATCCACACCAAGCAGCCGGGCAAGCCGGCCGACACGAGCGGCGCGCCGTTCACGTGCCCGGTGGGCAGCACGGTGGCCGAGTTCGCCGGGTGCGTGCACACCGACTTCGAGGAGAAGTTGAAATCGGCCCGCGTGTGGGGCAGTGGCGCGACGCCGGGGCAGACGGTCGGCCGCGATCACGTGTTGACTGACGGCGATGTCGTAGAATTGCAGGTGTAACGCCGGTGGAAGGAGTCACCCGCCCGTGGCACCCAAGAACATCCTGGACGAGTACCGAGCGCCCGAGTGGGAGCCGTCGCGGAGCGACTTCATCACCCTCTGGCACGGGACGGTCTCCTCGTCGCGAAAGAAGATTGAGCGAGGGATTGACCTGACGGCGTGTGCCGTGGACCGCGACTTCGGGCAGGGGTTTTACACGACCACGCTAGAACGACAGGCGCGGTTTTGGGCCTGGGAACAGTTTTTCAAATGGCAGGAGAGGAACCCGAAGGCCATTGGGGAGCGACCCGTGGTGTTGAAGTTCCGGGTGCGGCGGTATCCGGCCGCCGACGGGAGCCGGCCACGGGAACGGGGGCTGGAGTCGCTTCGCTCCCTCGACTTCATCCGTGGTGAGTTCGGGAACGACGACTACTGGAGCCTGGTGCAGCACTGCCGGACGAGTACCCCGAAAGGTTGGAATGGGGCGAAGGACGAGACGGGTCACGACCACAAGCGGATTCCCGGCGGCTGGTACGATGTCGTGGCCGGGCCTGTGGCGGCGTTCTGGGATCAGCGGGTGGCGATGGCCGACGCCGACCAGTACAGCTTTCACACCCCGGCGGCGGTCGAAATCCTCGACGACCTGATCGCGGCCGGGAAGGGGAAAGGGGTGGGTCGCCGGGGCGACCCGGATTACTATCGGTGGGAGTGGGTCGATTAACGGAGGGTCCAATGTTACCTGCCGCCTTGATCGCACAGTATTGGCACAACGTGGTCGAGAGCTTGATTTCGGTTCACCGCCTGACCGCAGCTGACGCGGCCTCGGCCGTCCGTGCCCACCGACAACTGCTCGACGAGAAGGGGATCGGTGACATCGCCTACAACCGGGACGCCGAGGACAGGGCCGAGTCGGTGGCCGCCGGCTGGAAGTCCGGATTCCTGAAACGGCCCGCTCCCGCCCGCACCCCATGACCATGACCCCCACCGCCTTACCGCCGGACGCCGCCGACCACACGAAGTTCCTCGTGCGGCACGGGGCCACCCGCGCGCTCGGCGAGTTCACCGCCCCCGAGCACGCGGCCGTCGCCCGCCGGGATGTCGTCGTCCTCCGCACCCCGCGGGGCACCGAACACGGCGAGGTGCTGTGCGCGTCGTCCCCGCAGGCGGTGGCGCACATCCCCGAGCCGACCACCGGCGAGATCCTGCGGCTGGCCACGGCCGACGACCGCAAGAGGATCGCCGACCTGCCGGCCGTCGAGGCCCGCGACCTGGACGCCGCCAACCGCCTGGTACAGCAGCACCGGCTGGGGATGCAGGTGGTGTCGGCCGAGCGGCTGTTCGGCGGCGAGCGGCTGGTGTTCTTCTTCCTGGCCGAGCACCGGGTGGACTTCCGCGAGCTGGTGAAGGGCATGGCCCGCGAGTTCCACACCCGCATTGAACTGAGGCAGATCGGCGTGCGGGACGAGGCCAAGCTGAAGGCCGATTACGGCGACTGCGGGCGGCCGGTGTGCTGCAACTCGTTCATGATGGTCATGCCGCCGGTGTCCATGCGGATGGCCAAGTTGCAGAAGTCCACGCTCGACCCGACGAAAATTTCCGGCCGGTGTGGGCGGCTCAAGTGCTGCCTGCGGTTCGAACAAGACGTATATGAAGCCCATCAGCAGGAGTTGCCGGCCGCCGGCAGCCGCGTGCTCACCCGCCAGGGTCAAGGGCGGGTGCTGGCGGTGGAGGTGTTGGCCCGCCGCCTGCTGGTGGAGTTCGAGGACGGCCGCCGCCAGCCGGTGACGGCCGACGAGGTGCTGACGAAGCTGTAGGTGGATCGGGGCGAGCGGCCCGCGTGAGCGGGCTGTTGATCGGAAACAGCGGCCTGACGGCCGCCGCTCGCCAGGACTCAGAGGACTGCCCGTGGACCACGCCCTGTACGACTTGGTGCGCACCGACCCGCGCTACCCGGTCGAGGCCTACGAGTTCGTGTGCGACGCCGTCGCCTTCACCCAGGAGACGCTCGGCCGCGAGCCGCACGAGGACGACCCGCCGGACACCGACTACCACGTGTGCGGCGAGGAGCTGGCCCGCGGCACGTGCGAGATGGCCGTGTGCGAGTTCGGCCTGATGGCCGGGGTGGTGTTCAAGCAGTGGGGCGTCCGCACCACCGACGACATCGGGCAGATCGTGTTCAACCTGATCAAGGGCGGCAAGCTGAGCCAGTCCGACCGCGACGACCCGGCCGACTTCCACGACCTGTTCGACGTGGAGAAGGTGCTGGCCGACGGGTTCGAACTCACACTCGCCGTCGGCCGCCAGTCCGGGCAGGGGAAGCGATGACCGGAAAGAAATGGCTCCTCGCGGTCGCCGCCGCCGCGTTCGTCGGCTGGATCGCCTACCTGGGTTACGCGGTCTTCGTCCACCGATTCAACCCGCCCGACCTCGTCTCCCGCTCGCAACTGGTCGAGGCCGAGTGCGTGCTGGTGGTCGAGGTGACGCTGGCCGACGGCAAGCCGAACCCGACGGCCGAGGTGACACGCCGCCTGTCCGACGTCGGCCCCGAGGCCGGCCCGGTGCGGGTGGTCAACCTGCCCGACGCCACCACTCCCACCAACACCCCGCTCGCGGCCGGGCAGTACCTGCTGTTCCTGACGGCCGACGGCATCGCCGACCCCCGCACCGGCCCGTACCGCATCGCCGGCTGGCCGCGGGGCCTGGGCGAAGGGCCCGCCACCCAACCGGGGGACACATACCCCATCGATGCCGAGAAGGAGCAACAACGGAAAGCACTCGCCCCGTTCGCCGGTTCGGTCGTCCACCTCCCCGACACCAAGTTCGTGAAAGTCATCCGCCCGCCGCTCGCCCACCCGTGGTCCGACAGCGTGCAGAAGCAGATGAAGGGGTTGGGCTACAAGTGGTGAGTGGTGGTCCGGACGGGTGGCCGACTCTCG
>JANNVG010000186.1:0-3000 GCA_031414395.1 Fimbriiglobus sp. | reverse complement strand
GGGGTTCGGCCGGAGTGACGAGCGTGCGGCGGGTGAAGGCCGTCATTCGCTCCACGCCGGTTTCCCAGGTGTCGGCCCCCGTCCGACTCTCGGCGAGAGTCGGCCACCCGTCGCCCGACGGCACACGCCGCTCGTAGTTTCGTAACCACTTCGCGGATATTCGGGAATTCACCAACGGTTGTTGCGTCGGAGGTGTACCTGTCTCGGGCTTCTCGCCCCACTCATGCCGGAGGTTCGCATGTCCCGGTTCGTCCGTGTTCTCGCCGTCGGTCTGGTCGTCGGCCTCGCCCTGCTGGTCGCCGCGTGCGGACAAGCACCACCATCCGCCAAGCGCGCCGAGGCGCCCGCACTGGGTTCCCTGACCGAAACGACCATCGATAACCAAGCGGGCGCTGTGGCCGTGGCCGATGCGACCGTCACCGACGGATTGCTCGACTACTCCGCGAAAGGGATCGCACCCGGCGTGCCCGATGGCTACATAGTCGGACAAAGTGCGGGGCGATTCGCGGCGGTGAGGCCTGGAGTCGGGAAGTCGAACGTACCGGCGGCGCGGCCGAACTTCGACAAGCTGAACGCCGAGGCCTACGACCACATCGCCGAGAACCCGTACCGCTCCGTGGCGGTCGCCCCACTGTCCACCTTCTCGGCCGACGTGAACACCGCCTCGTACTCGAACGTCCGCCGCTTCCTGAATGACGGCAAGCTGCCCCCGCGGGACGCCGTCTTCCTCGCCGACATGCTCAACTACTTCCCGTACCGCTACCCCGAGCCGAAGGGCGACGACCCGGTGTCGCTCACCCTCGACCTCGCCCCGTGCCCGTGGAAGGCCGACCACAAGCTGGCCCGCATCGGGGTGAAGGCCCGCACCCTGTCGGCCGGCAGCCTGCCGAAGCGGAACTTCGTCTTCCTCATCGACACGTCGGGTTCGATGGAGTCCGCCACCCGCCTGCCGCTGGTGAAGAAGTCGCTGGAACTGCTGGTGCCGCAACTGAACGGCAACGACCGCGTGTCGATCGTCACCTACGCCGGCACCGCCGGGGTCGCACTGCCCACGACCGCCGGGAACGACCACACCACCATTCTGAGTGTGGTCGGTCAGCTCGGCGCCGGCGGCAGCACGAACGGCGCCGGCGGCATCCGCGTGGCCTACGAGACGGCCCGCAAGAGTTTCATCGACGGCGGGGCGAACCGCGTCATCCTGTGTACCGACGGCGACTTCAACGTGGGCATCAACAGCCAGAGCGACCTGGTGCAGTTGATCGAGAAGGAGCGGGAGAGCAAGGTGTTTCTGACGGTGCTGGGGTACGGCATGGGCAACCTGAAGAACGCCCCGCTGGAGTTGCTCGCCCGCCACGGCAACGGACACTACGCCTACATCGACACCGAGGCGGAGGCGAAGAAGGTGTTCGTGGAGCAGGGCGGGGCGCTCGTGTGCGTGGCGAAGGACGTGAAGTTCCAGGTGGAGTTCAACCCGGCGGTGGTCGGCGCGTACCGCCTGCTGGGGTACGAGAACCGGCTGCTGAAGGACGAGGACTTCAAGGACGACAAGAAGGACGCCGGCGACATGGGCAGCGGGCACACCGTCACCGCCCTGTACGAGATCGTGCCGGTCGGCGTGAAGTTGGACGTGCCGGGCGTGGACCCGCTGAAGTATCAGGCGCCGGCGAAGCCGGTTGCGAACGCCGGCGGCGAGTGGCTGACGGTGAAGATGCGGTACAAGCAGCCGGAGGGGGACACGAGCAAGGAGGTGTCGGCGGTGCTGGCGGCGAAGGCGGAGGGACCGATGGGCGAGGACTTCCGCTTCGCCGCGGCGGTGGCCGAGTGCGGGCTGGTGCTGCGGGAGTCGCCGTACAAGGGCACCGCGAGCTTGGCCGGTGCGATCAAACAAGCCGAAGGGGCGACACAGCACGACCCGAACGGCCACCGCGCCGAGTTCGTCAAACTGGTGCAGAAGGCGAAGGGGTTGAAGGAGTAGGTGCCGCGCACGTCACTCGCCCGGCGGAACAACTTCAGCAGGTGATTTCACGTCGCCGCTCACCGCGGGTGTGTCACGACACGCCCGCGGTCGCGCCCCCCTCGCCCCTTGCCGTGACCGCACGCAATGCCTATCGGTTGTAATGCTTCTGCGACGTGCAGCCCCGACGACCGCCCGGAACGGCACATGATCCGCGTTGACAATCTGGTCAAGTATTACGGCGAGTACCCCGCGGTCCGCGGGGTGTCGTTCGAGGTGCCGAAGGGCCGCGTGGTCGGCTTCCTCGGCCCGAACGGGGCCGGCAAGAGCACCACCATGCGCATCCTGGCCGGCTTCCTGACGGCCAGCGGGGGGAAGGCGAGCATCGCCGGGCACGACGTGTTCCGCGACCCCATCGCCGCCCGCCGCAACATCGGGTACATGCCCGAGAGCTGCCCGCTGTACCCCGAGATGCGGGTGATCGAGTACCTGAAGTTCCGGGCCGGGCTGAAGGATCTGGGGTGGGGCGTGCGGCGGAAGCGGATCGACTACGTGCTCGAGCGGTGCTGGCTGACCGACGTGCGGACGCAACTGGTCGGCACGCTGAGCAAGGGGTATCGCCAGCGGGTCGGGCTGGCCGACGCCCTGCTCGCCGACCCGCCGGTTCTAATTCTGGACGAGCCGACCGCCGGCCTCGACCCGACGCAGATCCGCGAGACCCGCAAGCTCATCCGCGAACTCGGCCGCGAACACACGATGCTGCTGTCCACGCACATCCTGAGCGAGGTGGAGATGACGTGCGACTCGGCCGTCATCATCAACCAGGGGCGGGTGGAAGAGGACGGCACCCTCGACGCCATCCGCAAGAAGCACGGCACCGACAACCTGGAAGACGTGTTCGTGAAGCTGACGGGGTTCGATGACCGGCCGGCCGCCCGCGGCATCCCCGTCGCCACCCGTGCCACCGAAGGGGATCGTCCGGGATAGGCGAGAAGGGATTTGACGTAGGGCGGGCGAGCCGGGTGAAACCCGGCGACCCCCGCCGT